>JAYYHM010000354.1:0-3326 GCA_036148415.1 Planctomycetota bacterium | reverse complement strand
TGGGTACGAAGGGTTTGCTCTTCTCGCCTGACGACTACGGAGCACGCTACTACCTGCTTCCTGAAGACAACTACAAAGATTTCCAGAAGCCTGAGCAAACTCTGCCAAGGATTCCGTTTAAAGGCGGTGGTGACCAACGCCAAAAATGGGAGTTTGTTGCATCCGTCAAAGGCGAGTACGAGCCTGGAACCATGTCTAACTTTGGGTACGCTGGACGGCTTACCGAGACCATTCTTGCTGGTAATCTAGCGATGCGATTTGGTGAAGGTAAGCGTATTGAGTGGGATGCAAAAACACTCACCAGTCCCAATGTCCCGGAAGTCAACCAATACACCAGCCGCGAATACCGAGACGGCTGGGAAATTTAGGATAAGTTTTTAGATGCACTGCCAAAAGTTTCAACGCTTCAGGTAGGCGGATCACCCATAGCCGCGATCGATATCCTTTAGGAGGAATTTGGTCGCGGCTTTTGTTTTGATGGTTGGGAATTCTGGCGAACAGAAGGTCTCTACAACACACTTAGATATCGGTCATCGGAAGCGCAAAAATTCCCGACTATACCAATTTCAGTTGGTATGGGAATCTCGAGGTGATCCGCGGCTGACATCATTTCCGGAATGCGATGTTGGGCCAAACCAAACAGCAGACCCCCACAGGTCTGGGGATCGAAGAGTGCAGAATACTTGGGATGATCAACTAGTTCGTGCTTGCGGTGAATGAAACGATCTTGTTTCCGATTACCCGGCGCGAGAGTGCTTTGGAGACCCTGTTGAAATAGTGCTTCAACACCTGGCATGATGGGAACGGATTCGATATGTACGCTAGCACTTTTCTTACTGCTCTTTAGCATCTCAATGAGATGGCCCGCGAGGCCGAAGCCGGTGATATCCGTCACCGCATTGATCCCAATTTGTTTCAGTAGTTCCAAGAGTGGTTTCGATGGAGCAAGCATGTAGGAAAGCAAGGTCTCATAGTTTTTCGCATCACATTTTGCCCTCATCTGGGCCGCCATTAAGACGCCGATTCCCAGAGGTTTTGTAAGGAAGAGATGGTCTCCGTCCTGCAGGCGATGCTTCCCGATGTCACTCTCTGCATCGCGTTGACCCATCACTGTCAGTCCAATCTCGGTTCGCGGGCCGATAATGGTGTGACCTCCTCCAATTTGGACACTGAATTGACTCAGTTCTTGATTAATTCCTGCGGTGATCTCAGCAAATTGTTCTTGCTGACGTGACTGAGGCCCATCCGCAAGAACCAGTGTGGATAAAGCTGCGATCGGATTGGAACCGCTCGCAACCAAATCACTGATCGCGTGCAGTGCCGCAATCCGCCCCGATAGAAAAGGATCGGGAAAGGGGGCAGTAAAGAAATCGACCGAAGCAGTCAGCTCCTTTTTTCCATCGTTATGAACGGAGACGGAGTCTTGGAACTCCACTTGACCATCCTCCGTGGTTCTTTCGATTCCCTTGCTAAGCGATTCACTTTCAAGTTTGCAGCCGCACCCACGACATTGATCATCGAGATGGGTTAGGCCAGACGAATGGTTTGCACCTCCTGGCTGCATGGGTGGCTGCGGATTTTGGTACATGGAAATGAATCCATCATCAATCCGATGTTTCCAGGTCATTGCCCATTTTCCAACGGCTGTGAATTGGCCCCGCTGCGCAAGTGCGCGTCCATCGCCTAGATTGACTAGCTTGAGGAACTTGCGCTGAGGAGAGAAAGAAAGCAGGGGCTTTCCCGCGAGTGACCGCAAAAGATTCTGCCACAAAATAGGCCCTTGGCGAACGGCATATACACCAGACTTCACAAAAGGTTGTTCTAGGTAGCTACCGCAATCGCCAACGGCGAAGATAGTTTTGGAACCGGTGGATCGGAGGGTAGCGTCAATGCGTAGGAAGCCGCATGGATCTTTGGGTAACTCCACTTTTTCTAATATATCTGGAGGAGCAGCTCCAGTAGAGGTGATTACGAGGTCACCGGCGATCTGCTCCCCTGACTCCAACTCAAGGGCGTTATTCTTACTTGTCTTCACTCTGGCGTTGATGACGACATTGATCGATCGCTGATTGATCAACCGAAAGAGCCGCCCTGAAGCCTTGGCTGGAAGTTCTGGAGCGATTCGGTCTCGAGATGTGACCAGCTGAATTTTAAAGGGATTAACGAGGTGTTGCTTAAGGAATGCCGGAAGGCAGAGAGCGATCTCGACGCTTGCCACACCTCCACCGACCACAAGGATCTTCAATTCTTTCTCTGAATCCATTTCGCCCATATTGGCTAATTGATTCCTCAGCCGCTGCAGGAACGTCTGCATGGGTTTTATCGCAACAAAATTGGGATCGGTGGAATCTGTACCAATCGGTGCGGTAACGGATCCAACCCCGATTGAGAGCAGATCATAAGATAGCGAGGGTCGATCATCGAAGCGGATGACTTGGGCTTGAGGGTCGATGGTTTTGATTGGGGAAGTGATCAGCCTCGCCGAGGCAGCAGCACAGAGTTTGACGAGATCAATTTGCATCTCATGTTCAGAGCGTTGCTGGGCGAGAACTGCTGGCAGCATCCCCGAGTAGGTTGCGTAGGAGTGGTTAGAGAGACAGACGAGCTCCGTGTCTGGACAGTGGGACATGGACCACTTGCGTAGCACGTAGGCATTGGTATGACCAATCCCGAGGAGAACCAACCTTTTTGCCTTAAGGGTCTCCATCATAATTGTTCACGTGCTCCAACTTCCTCGTTCAATACGATCTCAATACCTTCCCTGAGAAGGTCAAGCCTGTTGGCAGGTACGGTTCGCAAATCAAGGAGCACTGCATTTTGAGTGACTCTCGCCTGGATGGGGGAATTTAGCCATCGCAATCTCTTGGCCAGTTGCTGTGGTTTCTGCGTTCGAATCACCAAGCCAAAGCTCGAGAGGTTCATCCCGGGGACAGAGCCACCCCCGATTTGTGATTCACAGGCGATCACATTAATCCGATCACCTCCTGTTCTAGCACTTAACTCTTGCTCTAAGCGTTCGCACCGTTCCTTGATGGCTTGCGATCCTTCGGAAAGCATCTGGATGATCGGAAGTTCCTCCTTTGCTTTTCCTTCCAGATGAATTTCAAGGGTTGCCTCGAGCGCAGCCAAAGTTAATTTATCCACTCGCATCGCGCGCATGAGTGCATTTTTCCTTAGTGGCTCAATCCAATCTTTCTTTCCAAGTATGATTCCACACTGTGGTCCGCCAAGGAGTTTATCCCCACTGAAAAGTGTCAGGTCAGCGCCCGCAGAAATGCTTTCTGCTACCGACGGCTCTTGAACCTTGTAAACCGAATCTGTTTCCG
>JAYYHM010000353.1:0-3090 GCA_036148415.1 Planctomycetota bacterium | reverse complement strand
ATGGTATTTTTCGATATATGCGCTGGTCAACTGGCATTTTGCTAAGCTCTACCTGGGACCCTGCGATTCGATAGCACGAAAATATTTATCGAAGGATCGCTGTCCTCTCTGATATATTTTTTATTGTTATTCCGGAAAGGGTGGATCTATCTCAACAGTAGTGAGTTCAGTGATACTGAATGGAGGGGTCATTCGTTGAAGTATTCATTAGTGATATTCGTCAGTCTATTCGCGGGTTTTCTCATCGGTCTCATTGGTTTGGATCTACGAGTTGGGCAGGCTGAAGATAAAACGACCGCGGTAAGTTTTGAGCGATCACCACACGAATCGACGTTGCAGGTGGGGGCAGATTGGATGCAGGGGCTTGATGGCCAAGTTCGATTGAGCCAGTTATCGATACCCGGAACTCACGACACCTGTGCGCTTTTGAATGGATTTTCATTCGGTTTTGCGAAGTGCCAGTCGTGGTCGCTCTCGTCTCAGTTAGAGGCGGGTATCCGATTTCTTGATATCCGTTGTCGACATCGATCTAATCGGTTTGAGATCTATCACGGGGTGATTGATCAGAAGATATCCTTTTCTGAGGTGTTAAAAGTTTGTGTCGACTTCTTGGAAACGCACCCGGGGGAATGTCTTTTGATGTCAGTCAAAGAGGAGTCGAAAGCTGAGCAGATATCTCGGAGCTTTAAAGAAACATTTGAAGACGAAATTAAAAATTGTCTTGATCGATGGGTGTTGAATTCAAGTAAGGTGATTCTGGATCAAGCTCGCGGCAAAATCATCCTAATTGATCGAGTCGGGAATCTAGGTGGTCTTTCTTGGTCACAGATGAGTAAGCAGGACGATTATCAAGCTTTGCCTGATGTAAAAAAAGAAAAGATCACGCAGCAATTTGATCGTACTGACCGAGGTGATCCTGATCAGTGGTTTCTCAACTACGGTAGCGGCACTGCTCCGAGTCGATTGTTGAACCCAGCGGCGTATGCCTCACAAGTGAATCCCTTCGTCTTAGAGGAGATTAGCAAGCGTAAGGGTGAGAGACTTGGGGTGGTAATTATGGATTTTCCGGGAGATGAACTCCTGCAGTCGATCATTCACGGTAATCAGTGTTTTCTTAAGTCTGAGTCAAAGTCAGAGCCGGAACAATCAAAGCAAGCTCCTAAGCGTTAGGCATCAATCTGGATTGACCGTTTCCTTTCATTCCGGTTCGTCATCCTCGACACCATTTTAAGCAGCTTTCATGATTCGCTTCGACAATCTACTCCTTTTCATGTTATTCAGCCTTATTTGGTGCCTTCAATCTGTCCCACTCAGCGAGGATACATACGGCGAGGATGTGGATAGGCAGCCCAACGTGATCCTGATTTTAATTGATGACATGGGTTGGGGTGATCTTGGCTGCTACGGGAACGAGTTCATTGACACACCCAATTTGGATCAGCTAGCGGAGGAGGGTATGCGATTCACTGATTTTTACTCAGCAGGTGCCGTGTGTTCTCCTACACGCTGCGCGATTCAGTCTGGGCAGAATCAAGTAAGGATAGGGATCACCGCTCATATTCCCGGACATTGGAGACCCTTTGAGAAAATCGTCACACCGTTGACAACCATGGCCTTACCTTTGGATACCGTCACCATTGCCGAATCCTTGAAAAGTTCGGGCTACCGAACGGGTTATGTGGGGAAGTGGCATTTGGGAACCGGAACGGATTTTCAGCCTGACCGCCAGGGTTATGACAGCTCAGTCGTCATCAATGGCCCTCATTTGCCTAGTCGTTACCGAACGTTAAATAAGACAGTTTCGCAACCCAAACCCGATCAATATCGCACCGACTATGAGGCAGATCTAGCAATTGAATTCCTTGACGCAAGTTCGGAAGAACCATTCTTCTTGATGGTCTCCCCCTTCGCCGTTCATATTCCTCTCGGGGCGATGTCATCCAAAGTGAATAAATATCTTGAGCGGGCACAGGAAAAAGAAAGTGAATTACCCAACCCTGTCTATGCGGCAATGGTGGAGCATTGTGATGACATGGTCGGCCGCATCTTGAGCCGAGTGGAAGAGCTTGGGATGACCGACGAAACACTCATTCTTTTTACTTCTGACAATGGTGGTTTGAATCGCAGGTACGACTACCAAGAGTCTGCGGATGATGTTGTCTCAGATCTTTCGCCGTTGCGAGGTGAAAAAGGAGATCTTCACGAGGGAGGAGTGCGCGTACCTCTGATCATCAAGTACCCACCGGTCGTCTCTCCCGGCTCTGTTTGTGATGAGCCTACGATCAGCTACGACTTCTATCCTACTCTCATCGACTTAGCAAAGGGAAAACTACCCGCGGATCAAACCCTCGACGGTATGAGTTTGGTTCCCCTTCTCGCGGATCCAGAAGCTGAGTTGACGCGTGAAGCTCTCCATTGGCACTACCCCCACTTCCATCATGATCGACCGGCAAGCAGCATTCGTGAACGAGACTGGAAATTGATTGAGTATCTCGACGGCAGCGGAGATGTTGAGCTTTTCAATCTCCGTAAAGATTTAGGTGAGTCCAACAATGTGGCATTAGAGTTTCGTGGGCGTACAAACGACCTTCAGAATAAACTGAAAAAGTGGCGGCAAAGCGTTGTTGCACGAATGCCCTACTTAAATCCACATTACGATCCAGATCGAGCGGGAGAATGGTGGAGTTTGCGAACGGGTCAGCCAATTGATAGTTCGCTTAGAAAACGATTTCCATCCACGGAATTGGATTAAGAGATCATATACGCTTTATCACTGGGATTCATGAAGCGTATGTGTCATAAGATCATTTCCCGGATGACTTCACCACCAAACTGCGATAACTGTTTGAATCGTCCAGCGTGGAAATAAGTCAGTTTGTTGTCATCGAGACCAAGAAGGTGGAGTAAGGTAACATGGAGGTCGCGAATTGGATGAGCATTCTCCACCGCGCGTCCACCAAACTCATCGGTTGCGCCAATCACGCCAGGTCGTACACCGCCTCCAGCAAGCATCATTGTCATGGCTTGGTTATTATGACCGCGACCCAATGAGTAGACACCTCCACGCTTGTTGTTATCCGGCTTTCTACC
>JAYYHM010000352.1:0-3055 GCA_036148415.1 Planctomycetota bacterium | reverse complement strand
GAGGTACAGTTAAGTCAAACTAGCGGCGAGCGTGACGAAAAGGGTAGACATCGGCGTTTGATCAGGGAGAGGATGGCCGTGGGAACTGCTGCGAAACTCGGCAAACCACAATCCCGATACCGTCGACTTCGACGTCAAATGACGGATTTCCTTGCCTACAGCGTCGTAAGAGTGCTCGTTGCGGTCATCCAAACGCTGCCTCTTGATATGGGCAATATGCTCTGCCTTGGGCTCGCAAGATTAGCCGCGGGCCCCTTTAAAATACGCAAACGGGTCACTCAAGAGAACCTGAACAAGATCTTCCCCGACGCTGATGAGGCTGAAAAGAAACTGCTCGCAGTGCAGATGTGGCACAGCCTTCTTCTGATGGTTTGTGAAATTGCGTGGGCGCAGCGTCGATTACACTTGGTGAATTGGCGCAAACACGTGCGAATCGATCAGAATCGAGCAATCCTAGCCATCTATCTTAGTGAACGTCCCGTGGTAGGGGTTACCGGCCATTTTGGGAATTTTGAATTGGGAGGCTACATCACTGGACTGATGGGCTTCAGCACACTGACAATCGCCAGACAACTTGATAACCCATTCCTGCATCGTTGGGTGGAAAAATTTCGCGGAGCCAAGGGACAACGGATGGTCGATAAGGAAGGCTGCGCGCCGGTGGTAGACCGACACTTGCAGCAGGGAGGCATCTTATCTCTTCTCGCAGATCAACACGCGGGACCCAAGGGCTGCTGGGTCGATTTCTTGGGGGAGGTCGCCTCTTCTCATAAAGCACTGGCTTTGTTCTCGTTGAGCAACCAAGCTCCCATGATGGTTGGATACATGAGAAGGCTAAATGGATGTCCCATGCAATTTGAGTTAGGAACAACCGGAATCATTGATCCCTTGAACCCAGAAAGCTCGCAATATTCCAGTGTCACGGAACTCACACAGTGGTACAACCACCGACTTGCCCTCGCTATTAATCAAAGCGTGGAGCAGTATTGGTGGTTACATCGGCGTTGGAGGACGCCACCTGAAAAGGTTGCCAAACGCCTCGCCAAGGCTATTTCTTAAGAACGAATCCCTTCGTTACCGTCTCATGGTGGTGGAAACCACGTTTGCTACCGATTCATCATGGGGCTGTTCCAACGCGGCAAACTCGCCCCAAACTGCGGAATCAAAACCGATCGACAAGAGTTCTCTACACACCGAATCGGCCTCACTCCCTCTTTCTCGCGTATTGTTGAGGGTGACGGAGCGACCTGTAAATTCACGTGTGTAACGGCGATCCATGACGAGGTGCATCGGTATCATGAAGGGAGAATCGTTCTCACCTAGGTCAATCAAATGGTTCGCAAGTTCCAGCGTTAAGTTGCTCTCGCTCTGAGCTAGGTTGCGATAACTGCTGAAAGTCCCCGGGAAGCCTTTGCCGGGCCACTGTCCCATCAAAATGCAATCCTCCTCTCCGCGCGAATCAAATTCATGCCGACGCACTCGCAAATAAACATCTCGAATCGCCAGCCTCACTGTTTTGGTTTCCCCCTCAAGGTGCGAACTCGCCCCCTGGTGTAAGACATGGACTACCGAAAATCCAAATGGCTTGCTTCCGACATCGGCTCGGATACGACTCTCAAAACTTGCCACCATGGGCGGCTGACTGAAACGATTTTTTGGATCCTGCACTAAGTAGGTCTGTTTCTCTGCACAACGAACTCGACTGGGTTTCCATAGGAAAGCGACGTGCGTTCCACCCAGCCACGCGAGCTCGGGATCACAGGAGATTAGACCCCATTGTTGTTCGCCTGAAGCTGACTCCATGAGATGCTTTCGAAGACGACTCTCCCAACGAAAAGGCAAACCTTGAACCATAACCACATCGAAGGCGTCAAGATATCTCAACCACTCTTCGAGCCACGGTGATGCAATCTCATGATCGGATGCCACTGGGCTAAAACGCAGCGATAGCAGGCGGAGCGTCAGCCCAGTGCTACCCAACTCAAGGTCAGTGCTACCCGACTTAGTGCCAGCGTAATCAGCCATCTGAGAATTTCCGTGACCGGCAGAAGTACTGTAGACGAGAGCGACATCATTGGGTGACTTTTGTGTTAGTTGCAAAGAATCATTACGGGGAGCGGAGGAAATAGGAGTCCCCACTCCTTTTGTCATTTCCCGAGGCCTATCGAACTGTGGGGTGATCCGATTCGGGCCCTGGTTTGGGTGAAATTCTTTTTCCTTCACGGTAACAACCGTGTTACGCTGCGAAGGATCTGCCCGCGGTTTCGCGATCTCGAGGGATTCGGCCATTATCAGCGTCTTGCTATCTTTCTCGGTCTGCAGATCGAGCCCGCCAGTCAAGAACAGCAAAAAAACTCCGATGATCCCGGCGGAAGCAACCACTGGTCCCCAAGCTTGTTGCCACCTAAAGCCACCAACGGCAAAAGAAAGCCGAGGAAATGAGTTGGGTAATTTGAATCTCCGCAACTTGAATCTTCCCATGAAAAGCGTTTCCTTTATGCATCGGACCCCACTTCAACCGGTACAGGTTGGCATGAAAGTCACAGAGTCGTACTCTTCAAAATCACTCCACAGGCAGAGCAGAGTACGGGAACTCGTGTGCACTTGTGGCTTGGCGGAATCCTGACGCTTCTCTCACAACATGAACGCAGTACAATCTGTTGTTACGAAACTAGTCAGTCGGGAAGCAAGTCCGTTTAGAACCAACCAGGATTTGCTTGCATTTCCTGCCTGCCATCGTCTAGCGAACACGTACCCTCGATCGGATCATGCGTGTCACTGCATATGAACCGTGACCAAGATTCAACTCACCGAGAAAACTCGAGAGATCACCCTGATGCAAGAAAAGACAGATTTTGCAATCATTCCCGATCAGGATTCGATACAAACACTAGATAGAGAAATTCGATTTTTCCCCTCAGAGTGTTCCTCACCCAAGGCACTTTCGAGCGAACAGCTTGCTACCTGGAACACTGAGGGTTACATCGGACCAGTAGATGTTTTTGATACCGAGGAAATCCAAGAGATTCGCTGCTACTTCGACGCATTGCTGAAG
>JAYYHM010000351.1:0-6362 GCA_036148415.1 Planctomycetota bacterium | reverse complement strand
ATAGCGATCCAAATTGACAAAGACTTTGTCGCGGGCAACGTCTAGATCCGAAACTGCGGAGTCTATAATTCTTTGGTTCGCTTGGTGAAGAATGACAAGGTCCAAGTCATTCGCCGCGACATTCGCTCGATCCAGTACTTGTTTAGCACTTTCATCTACTACACGCACTGCCCACTTGAATACATTACGGCCATCCATGAGCAGGTACTGTTGGCCGTCCATATATCGTTCCGGGGTCAAAGGCGAACGTGTGCCTCCCGAGGGAATACAAAGCATTTCTCCTCCGCATCCTTCACTTCCCAATTGATAAGCGGCGATGCCCTTTTCATCTGAATCCGCCTGCAGAATCACCGCCCCTGCTGCATCACCAAACAAAGGGTATGTCTTCTTATCTTCTGGATTGATGGTTCGGCTCATCACATCCGCACCAATGATCAAAGCGCATTTGCTGTTGCCGGTTGCAACGAATTGAGCACCTGTCACTAAGCCGTACATAAAGCCCGCACAAGCCGCGTTAATATCCATCGCCGGAGCAACGGCTCCAAGTCGTCTTTGGAGGTGGCAAGCCGTCGAGGGGGTGGGATGATCGGGCGTAATCGTTGCAACTAGAATGAGATCGATGTCGTCTGCGGTGATGCCCGCCTTTTCCATGCACCGTTGTGCGGCCTCGAAACACAGGTCGCTGGTTGCTTCATCCTCTGCTGCTCTGCGGCGTTCACGAATACCAGTTCTACGAACGATCCACTCGCTATCACAACCTAATTCCGCAAGATCTTCATTGGTTACGATTTCTTGTGGAACGTAAGATCCTGTCGCTGTAATTCTCACTCCTGAGATTTGGCCAATACGACCGCGACTTCCTTCCAGCATTAGCGAGTTGTCCTAATCGGTGAGCGTCGTTAGGTCTGGTCCGGTCAATCGGATACAGATAGACCCAAGGCAAAATCGGTGTTATTTTGGTCTAGGCGGCAGCTTTTTGGTGAGGTTTGCTCCCCTGCCGAAAGTATAGTCAATGCGTAGATTTCTTGTTATAGCCTATCAGTATTGGAATTTCGCGGTCAAGGAAGAATATCTCCCTAAGCCGTTGCTCTTGTCTATGCGGATACTGAGATATTTGTCCTTGCATTGGTGATTGGGAAGACCTGTTTCTACGATTTATCGTCGCACAACAACATGGTCTAACGTTGGTGCTTGGGCAGTGTTCGTCAAACTTAAGGCAGCGGGCAGCAGTTATCCTACTTGGATCTGACCTTGATTTAGTTTTTCTCGAGGCAGCCATGAGAATTCGACTCTTTGCTAAACATTCAAAAAATGGACGATGAAAGAGACTGGGTGTGGACGGATGCGACTCTTTTCGAATAATCGGAAACAACGAAAACTAGCGATCTTATTCGCACTCGTCCTGCTTACGTTAATAGCAATCAAAAACAAGTATCCGTTTGCTAACCCTTCATGGCTTAGGAGTCATGCAGAATACGATGCCCCAGACTTATTCCCACTTGGAAACTGGTTTCAAGTTAGCGGACCATCGATGGCTCCAACTCTGTACGGGGAATGTAATCAGTGGTCTTGTGGGAAATGCGGTTGGGAAAATCAGTTTTTTCTTTACCAAGAACGAGAAGATCTGAATTCTATGATGCCTTGTGCTTCTTGTTTCGCTTCATCAACCCAAGTTGACGAAATTAAGAATTATTCTGGGGATAAAGTTCGAGTTTCCCGATTACGAGAATCAGCATCTCAAGAGTTGCGACGGGGTGTTCTTGTTGCGGTCAACCGCGATGGCACGACGCATTTGAAGAGGATCGTGGGATTACCGGGCGACAGAATCGATCTCTCTAAATTTCATCTCAATGTGAATTCCAACCGCATCGAAGATCTCCTGCATGATATGGATACTCTTGTGCCTAGTCCGTGGTTCCTGGTTGATAAAGATAGCCAAGCTCGTATCAGCCGATGGGTTAGTTTTGATTTGGATCATCCCAATGACGCGAGTTGGGTTCGTACTCATGACGGTGTCTGGGAATTCTCGGGCGAGAAATCGACTTGGCTCCGGTTTTCCCCTGGCCTTGGTGATCCTCGCAACATTGAAGCACCCATATGGGATCAATTCCATTGCAACGTGGGCGTTGAACGAAAGTTGTTTTCGGTTGATCGTCTGCGTTTATCGGGCACTTCTTTCAGTTCATGTCTGATGAGCGTCATTTTCTGGACTAAGGAAGGAATAAAGAAGGTTACTCAGCAACAAACAGCCTCAGAGTCATTCTCTGTTTCGTGCTATGAAGCGGATTACGTACCAGACAAGGAGGCGGCTTTGCTTCCTGTTGATGCTAAACATCCCATCGCCATCCATGCGGATTGCGGCAGAGCGAGAATCAGTGGACTCGAGATCGAGAGGTCACTGGAGTACAGGATTCGCCCTCATGATAACCTCGATCAATTCCCTATCATTCTGAAGCCGAATCAATACTATGTTCTGGGAGATAACATCCCCTTATCCATCGACTCCAGAGATTGGGGGCCGATCTTAAAAGAGATGGTGGTCGGTGAGATCAAGTACGTGCGGCGAGGGAAATAGCTAGAAAATGATGGTTAATATCACCCGCCTTGAATCCTTAAATTCACAAGATGCGTTCAGGATAGTCACTGTGATTGAATTCAGCTTTTTGTCAAAGATGTCATATATTCGACAAGGTCGATTAAACCTTTTTGATCGAAGGCGTGATGAAGATTCTCGGGCATGATCGACTTGTCAGATTTTTTAACAACATCCACTTCTGTTTTGGGAATGCGTCTGTCCACGGCATCAGCAGTTCGTATCACGATGACTTGATCTGTTTCCGAAACTTTCAATCCAGAAATGACTTGTCCATCGAGTGTGAGGACTGAAAAATTTTCGTAGTTATGGCTAATTCCAGCGCTCGGGTCCAAGATGGCTGTGTACATAGCTTCACGGGAAAGTTTACTGCCAATTTCTGAGAGATCTGGCCCCACATTTTTCCCCAATTGATTGACGATATGACAGTTAGAGCACGTCGCTTTGCCCACAAACAATTCCTTTCCGGCCCCGATGTTTCCTTTGAGTGAAGCAAGTTGGTCAATGGGTGGAAGGGGAGCTGAATCCTTCATCTGGGGTTGTGGTAAGAGTCGCTTCGCTCGCTGTTTTATTTTTACATCATTGGATCTTGCTAACATCCCGCCAGCGAGTAGCCGCATATCGGCAGGTAGTGTTTGCTCCATCGCCAGTTTTAGAATGGAATTCTGCCCAATGCCATTTTTCGCTAGGCCAACAATCGCCTGTTGACGAACCTCGAACGAAATTTGAGCATCAGTGATCGTCTCCAGTAGCAGAGTTCTGGATGCATCATTTCCAAGAATCCCTAAGATGCGACAGCTGTTTTTTGCTGTTACGGAATCTTATGATCGTAGTATATTGTAGAAGTACGTTTTTCCATCTGATTTACCGAGAAGAACTTCTGTGGCTTGGGTCTTCAGGTTATCCGAATTAGAGTTCCGAATCATTCCTAAAAGCTTGTCCTCTATACCGGCTAACTTAAATTTTTTGACGAGTGTCAAATATTCTTGTGTTCCCACCACCCTGTCGAGGTGGCGAGTCAATGCAGCCATGGCATGCACATCTCCCTGAAGGTCATGATCGTCAATTCTTTCGAGGGCTCGTACAATGATTGCATCGTTGCGAGCTCTGAGAGCATCATCTGCATTACAGGAGATGTAGAAAGAAGACAGGAGGACAAACAAAATCATCGAGGTTTTGGATGGCATCTTTTATGGATTTAGTTACGGGTTGAGTGAGAGATACTTCTAAAGATCAGTGCAGAGTGTGTTAAGCGTCAGAGAGTAAGAAGCTTCTTCATCGCCTTATTTCGGACATTAGGCTTATGATATTCCAAGCTGCGGAAGTAACGATTGGTTTCCTGTAGTGTCAGGCTAGGGTTGCTAATGATTTTAACCAGTAGGTCAGCAGCAGCCTCAGCTCTCACTCTCCAAGCGATATCTCTACCGCTTTTGTTGTCCCACTTACCTTGATTCTGTTTCAGCCATTCTGTGAAGCACTCGTCTGCTCGGAGATCACTTCCAATACCAAGAGCTTCCAGGTACCAACGATCTTCCCCATTATGTTGATTAGCGAGCTTCGCCCAAACCTTCGGCATGGTTTTGGATTGGTCGAATCGAAGAGCGACAGCAAGTTCGCGACGCACTGAGGCTGATGGATCTGATGCAGCTTTTTCACACACTTCTGCGGGAGATAGTTTGAGTTGCTTTGCAAGACGAATAGCCGTGCAGCGGAGGTCTTCGTTCTTATCTTGCAGGCCTAAATCAATGTAGTGCCTACCCCGGCCGTCAATCCTTCCTAGAAGCCAAAGTGACCTTGCTCGAAGCCTTGGGTTTTCCGATTTGAATAGATCTAACAGGGAGGCCTCGGCTGCAGCCCCCATCTGCTCTATCGCTTGCCATGCGAGATAACGAACAGATTGGTTCGGACTTTGCAGGGCAAGGACAGCGCCCTGGGGAGTATCGTAATCGTATTCCGAGATAACATATGGCGTCTCCGGGGGTGATACACGGAACAAACGGCCCCGATCTGTGTCCCCCTGTCGATGCCCACCCACTCCCGGATCGTACCAATCCGAAACAAAAAGTGATCCATCAGGAGCAACGCAGACGTCCGCTGGACGGAACCATTTATCAGTTGATCCTGTCATGAGCGGGTCAATCGTGGCGCTATATCCAGCGCCCTGTCTTTGCACCGGATACGCTCTCACCACGTTAGGACCCGGATCACAGTGGATCACTTGATCCCAAAATCTTTCAGGCAATAGCCGACCCTCGTAAACACAAATCCCACTCGGGGAGCCAGCTCCCGTTTGAAGAACATTCGGAACTACCCCAGGATCATTCAGGTGCCAGTGACGATGAGATATTTCTTCCTCTAATGTGATCCTTGCATCTCGCCAACCCGCACCGGTCAGTTCATCGCGATAACCGTAGTTACCCTGTTCCATCACAAAATTAATTCTTGTGCCTCGGTTGCCATCATCATCATTATCGCTCTGCCATAGTGAGCCAAAGGAATCAACCGTTGTTTCGTAGTTGTTCCGGAAGTTGTGTGCTAGTACTTCAAAGTTTGATCCATCCAAGTCACAGCGAAACGGCATGCCCCCGTAAAACGGCTTTCCGTTATCCACTACGGGTCGGCCGTGAATATCGATTACGGTTTCTCCCTCTGCATTTTTTACTTGACGACCCGTGTTGCCAAAATTCCAGTAAAGGCGTCCGTCGGGTCCAAAGAGAAACGAGTGAGCAGAGTGATCGTGCTGAGGCTGACCTGTTTCAGTAAATATCGCTTCTTTTTGGTCTGGAATATCATCACCATCCAAGTCCGTGAACCGCCAAATGTTTGGGGTTGCCGAAACGATCACCTGATTACCTAGAACACATATACCCATGGCGGAGTCAATGTCACGTCCTTGGTAGAAGGTTTTTACCAAATCCATTACACCATCTTGATCAGTATCCTCGAGGATTAGAATGCGGTCGCCTTGTGGTCGGGAATTATTGTTGTGTCGATAATTCATAACATCACAAACCCAAACGCGGCCGCGATGATCTACATCGATGTTGGTTAAGCTTTTTAGTATTGGCTCACTAGCTGAGAGTGTAACTTCCAATCCTTCACCAATGGTCAAGCCTGAAGTTGCTGAAGACGCTAGTCGTTGTTCACCACCGGTCTGATCCGAATTGCTATCGGTTGAAGGTGCCGCGTCCGCATAGAGCGCGAATCGGACGCTCGCCTGACTGCCATTGCTTTGTGATGTTCCCCCTGTGTCAAGAATACCCTCAGCGGTGAATCGTTCGAATCCGGGTGGTAGCTTATAGTGAATCTTACTGACGGAGTGCGTTCCAATGCTGGGCTGTGATATTAGGACTCCACGATGGGAGCACTTTTGACCCATACAATTCAAATTTTTTTGCACCTTACCGAAGCCAGAGGAGGCAGATTCCCATTTGTGATCAAGAAGGGATAGCTTACTTTTTTTTCCGTGCAGTGTTGGATTAATCCAATTTGCCCAATCACATGTGAATCCATCTCCACCATCCTCGACAACTAAAAAAAGGTCAGTCACACCCTTGATTGAGGCTTCGATAGATGTCCTTCCCCCCGCTCGGTCAGTGATCACATCAGATTCAAAAAGCTTGCGCGGCCTCACTTTTTTTTTACTTACCGAGTTGCTCGCGTTTTGGCTCTGCAAAGCCTTGGGTATAACCTGAACACGAGGTGATTTCAGCTGAAACTCGGATTCTATTCTCTGCCGATCAAAGTTTTTGGGTGGCTCATAATCTTG
>JAYYHM010000350.1:0-3118 GCA_036148415.1 Planctomycetota bacterium | reverse complement strand
GTGTTCCCGCGAAGTTTGTTTTGGTCTTTGTTTTGGCGTGAAGAGTGAGTTTGGCATTCATCATGCAGCTTGGATGATGTGCGTGTGTATAGGCTTTGTTGACCACGCTTTAGTAACTGGCTTCTTGAATGCGAAGTTACGGTGGATCTTGTTTTAGAGCGGTGCGGTTTCTCTGGCTGCTGCTCCAAAGGAGATGATGCGACGTCAAGAAGTGTTGCAATCCAAATGGTTAAGCATCAGAAAGGTTCAGCAAAAAACCTCGATCCACATCCGATGTGAATCGAGGTTATTGTGAGGCTGTCGGTTTCGCGAAAGTTAAGATTAGCTATCAAGCGATTTATTTGAGCGAATAGCAGAGCAGTGTGTCACCCTCGCGGAGGTAAAGTTTGCCATCGACGATGACAGGATGAGCCCAGCTTGGGCGATCCCCACTACCGGGGACTTCGAAAACGCCCACTTCCTGAAAGTTCTCAGGATCGGCTTTCACGAGCGTCATTGTCCCGTCCTGATATCGGAAGTAAAGATGTCCGTCGGCCGCAGCAACACAGGCTGAGCGTTTTCCAGATCCGCGCGCTTTCCATTTTACCTCTCCGGATTCCATTTCAGCACAGAATGGGGACCCGCTGTCTCCCGAGTCGCCATAAAGGTAGTCTCCGATCAGGATGACTCCGCCATGCTTATTCTGCAGTTTTGGGTCGCAGGGGTAGATTTCCTCGATCGAAACTTCGTCCCCTTCTCTTGTCTGGCGGACCAAAGCACCACCCGTTCCGTATCCGGCGGTGAAGAATACGAAATCATCTTTCACAATCGGAGTGGGGATCACTGCTGTAGTCCGCACAATCTCATAGTCCCAAAGCAGTTTCCCGGTCTGTGGATCGACACCCATGGCGCCCGTTCCTGTTGTTGTGACGTAGACTTTTTTGCCAGCAACATTGGAGATCACAATTGAGGCATGCCCTGCTCCTCGGTCACCAGGGCGCTGGCAGCTCCAGATCAATTCCCCGCTAGCTTTCTCGAGGGCAACCATGGTGTTGGTCTCGCCACCCGGAGTGCAGATCAAGTGGTTGCCGTCAATGAGTACGGACTCGCTATATCCCCAGCTATCCGCTTTCTTGCCGCTGAATTCTTCTTTCAGGTTCTTTCGCCATGATTCGCTACCGTTGCTGGCGGATAGTTTGATAAGGACTCCATCAGCGGTCAGGGCATAAACAGAATCTCCATCGATCGTGGGAGTACTGCGAGAGCTCTGCCAGGAAGGTTGGCCTTTGGTCCAGGCCGGTCCCAATTTACTTCGCCACAACTCTGAGCCGTCTTTCTGGTCGAGGCAAATGAGGTACTCATCTGAATCTTGCACGGTGGAAAGGCCATCGCCCATCGTGTAGATCTTGCCACTTGAAATCGCCGGGCTGGAGTATCCTCTTCCTAGCCCGTTCGTTTTCCAAAGTAGCTCAGGTCCCGCCTCTGGCCATTGAGTTAAAAGCCCTGTGTCACTGGCGATTCCACTGCGATCTGCACCGCGAAAAGTGGGCCAATCTCCATCTGCTGCGTAAGTGGATGCGCAAGAGCCGATGGCGATAGCTGACACCGCGAGGTATCGGATAGAGCGAAGCATAGGTGAGCTCCTGATAAAGTTTGTCGATTGATTGAGATTAGAAATCCTAATACTGCATTTTATGGCACCCGCATTCTATAGCACCCGCTGCACTCTGCGGTACTGCCCGCCCCAAGGAATCGCGCTAGGGAGCAGTTTTCGGTTCGGGTTATTCTTCTTCGGTCAGATCGATGCAAGATACGAAAACGAGCTGTAATCGCTAAGCGTGGTCCACTCAAATCCCGGGATGTTCTGGGCTGCCGGGGGCTCCCGGATCTGAGAGGATTCGAAATTCTGTCAATTGTTGGGTGCTTGAGCTATCGATTTGGCTAATTCCGAGAGTGGGTGTACTAGGGTTTATTGCGATAATGCAGGTCGCAGCAGGAAATTTCCTGCTGAGTGAAATGGTTTGCCGAATAGCTATATAAGTGGTCTTTTTGGGCGATTTTAGAGGGTAACTGTAGTGATTTGAGGGATAAACAGTCCACGGGCGGGTGTTAGATCAAGTATCCTCTTGGTAGGGAACTTGCAAACGTACGCGAGCTTGCCCTCGGTATTCAATGCTCTCCGGCAGAATGAGCTCTGGAGCTACCCGCCTCCGAGTGTTGAACTTTGTTCGAATTTTTTGAATAGCCGGCTAAAACCCCCACAAGACCCACCTCCCCGCCCACCTAAAGTATTCACGGCAGCTCACGCTGTATCCGACTGGCTAAGTGTAGATAGCGAGTTTTCATCTCAGATGTATCGCTGTTGAGCTAGACGATTTCCCTCCGCTTCCCCCCCTTAACGGTTATGAAATTGCCATTTTTGTCATCCATCAACAACATGCACCGAGTCAAACTGACGCAGAGTCATGGTGGCTTGAGGAGTCTCCGGCTAGTTGTTTGCGTTTGCACAGTCTCCATCTGCTTAGCTGACATTTCAGTCCTTTGGGCGAGTCCCCAGGTAGTCAAAGTGCCATCGCCTGACGAGAACTCCTCAGCCGTTGTCGAGACTCAACGGGATGCGGATTCAGTGCCTCCCGATGAAGTAGAACAAGGCAATCAAGCTTCGGAGGAACAACAATTCATCGAAGCCATCTTGGAGTCGACTCCAGCCCCGAGTGAAAGCGTTGCACTGAACGGCGAAGAGGAGGGCTTGCGGTTCGCATTCGATAGAACACCATGGCGAGATGTGATTCGGTGGATCGCGGACGAAGCGGATCTCGCCCTGCATGTTGGAGAAGTTCCCACCGGTAGCTTCAGCTATGCCGACCCAAGTCTTTTCACCGTTGAAGGGGCGATCGATCGCATTAATCTTTTTCTGCAACCAGAAGGTTACGCGATTCTTAGAAGCGGGCGCATGCTTTCGGTAGTGAATCTTGGAGACCCGCGTAGCAAGCAGCAGCTTGATGCCTTAGCGAGGATGGTTGAACCCGAGGATCTTGCGAATTTGCCTGACCATGATGTTGTGCGTTGTCTCTTCCCGTTGGGTGAAATTGATGCTCAGGGGGCTGTAACTGAACTCGAGGTTCTCAATTTGCTCGTT
>JAYYHM010000349.1:0-3703 GCA_036148415.1 Planctomycetota bacterium | reverse complement strand
AGATCGAAGAGGAGAGGCGACTACTGTTTGTGGGGATCACCCGAGCCGAGCAACGTTTGGAATTGAGTTATTGCAAGCGCCGCAATATCCGAGGTGAATTACGTCCGGTCATCCCAAGTCCCTTCCTACATGAATTACCTCTGGACGAAATCAAGCGGGTAGAGAGCCACACAGAAACCGACTGGTTTGATGACGACCTCGACCAAAGCTATCCCGATTCCTGGGATCTACCCGAACACCAAGAGCAAGAACACCAAGGGATTAATCCCTTAACCAAGCCCAAAGGTCGTGTGGGTCACTCGGATTTTATTCCCGACCTACACGTCCTCAATGATGACTCGCATGAGGGATTGGGATTGGATCAAACAGGCCAAGCGGGAGGATCCTCGGAAGGGAAAAGTGATACACCAGCGCCAAAATCTTCGGCTCGAACCGATCCAAAACGTGGTCTTCAAAATCCACTGCAAACCGCAGCGGATCTGATGCAGAACCGCAGTACGCCGCTAACCGTCTTTCAGGCTGGCTCACGCGTCAGGCACGAAGAATATGGAGAGGGCGTCATCATGGATGTGTCAGGACGAGGCCCGAAGCGGATCGCAAAGATTCAGTTTGAGGACGGAGAGCATCGGTTTCGGCTTGCTTTTGTGAAGCTCGAACTACTCTGAGGTGGCGTGATCGAAAAAGTGAGAGTTAGGAAATGGTGGTAAAATCGCGGTCACACTACGGAACGCTTTGAAAAACTTCCACTGCATTGCCTCCCTGCCAAGGGCGTCATCTTCTCAACTCGCCTGCTGACGACTAAAAAATGAGGGCTGGGTAACCGCTCCAATCTGCACAGGCAAATACAGAACTGATCCTCGGGGGATCCTTCGTCTTCGAAACACAGGAATTCAGAGATGACATCACCAAACGAGTTTGGTCAAACCGATGCCCTAGTGGGTGTCATCATGGGTAGTCGCAACGATTGGGAAACAATGAAAGCTGCCTCGGAGGTGCTGACGCAGCTGGATATACCTCACGAAAAACGGGTCGTGTCAGCCCACCGCACACCAGCCAGAATGATTGCTTATGCACACTCTGCTGAACAGCGAGGCTTGCGTGTCATCATTGCAGGAGCTGGAGGAGCAGCTCACCTGCCAGGGATGGTGGCATCGGAAACCAACCTTCCCGTGGTGGGTGTACCGGTGCAAAGTCGCGCACTTCAAGGTCTCGATTCGCTACTTTCGATTGTTCAGATGCCAGGCGGTATTCCAGTAGCAACGATGTCGATTGGCTCATCGGGTGCAAAGAATGCCGGACTCTACGCAGCAAGGATCCTCGCGCTGAGTGACCCCTCTCTGAAAACTCGCCTCAATCAATTCATTGAACAACAAACCCAAACCGTACTGGATTCAGCCGAACTTTAGGCTGGGATCCCAGAGAACCGACCCATGAACATAGACGAAACGCGAGTCATTCAACCCGGCAGCACGATTGGCATGGTGGGTGGTGGACAGCTCGGAAGAATGTTCTCCGTCGCGGCTTCAGCCATGGGTTTTCGAGTGATTATCCTTTGTGAGGATTCCGAAGCCCCGGCTGCACAGGTTGCACACAAGACCGTGGTTGGGGAACTCACGGATACCGAAGCGGTTCAGCGTTTCGCGGAACAGTGCGATGTCATCACACTGGAATTCGAGAATATTCCCGCGGAAACGATTGCCCAATGCAGTGATCACGCTCCGACCTATCCCTCCGCACAAGTCCTCGCGACGGCTCAGAATCGCCTGATTGAAAAATCCACTCTGAAAGATGCCGGTCTACCCGTTACTCCTTTTCTATCAGTGCACGACCAAGCATCGCTGGTGGAAGCGGGAGAAGAGCTGGGTTGGCCAATGATCGTGAAAACGGCAACCAGTGGTTACGACGGGAAAGGTCAATGCAAAGTGGACAGCCCAGAGGATGGGCTGGGAATTGATTGGTCAAGCTGTGATCTCTGGATAGCTGAAAAATGTATTCCCTTTGAACTCGAAGTTTCCGTTGTCGTCGCGCGGACACCGGAAGGTAAAACGACGGCGTTTCCCGTATTCGAGAATGCACATAGAAACCACATTCTCGACGTATCGGTTGCTCCGGCTAGAGTTCCTATCACCGTGGCCGAGCAGGCAATCCAAGCCGCCAAAGCAGCTACGGATGTCCTCGATGTCGTGGGACTCCTCTGCGTTGAGTTCTTTGTGGCTGAGGGAGGTGTCATGATTAATGAGGTGGCTCCGCGACCTCACAACTCAGGCCACCTCACCATCGAGGGTTGCGAGACCAGTCAGTTTGAGCAGCACGTCCGGGCGATCTGCAACCTGCCGCTTGGATCCACCCAATTGCGAAGTGACGCCGCCTGCACGGCCAATCTTTTGGGTGATCTATGGAGCAATGAAGGTCAAGCTCCACCCTGGTTTAAGGTGCTCGAAGACGGTTCCATTTCGCTCCACCTTTATGGGAAAGCGACCGCAAAACCGGGTCGAAAAATGGGACACCTCACGATGACCGGTGATTCCATCGAAACCCTGGTCAAACGGATCCATGCAGCAAGAGAGCAGTTGGAACGGTAGAACGAGAAGAGTGATGATCCCGGGAAGACCAAATCTCGAATAGGACACCGATCCATTCACACCTGTTCGCTATTCAGAAAACGCTTTCGGAAGCGTTTCTCCCAATCCCCCAACATTAGCTTTGCCAAGATGTAGGCGGCGATCGCAGACCATAATCCCAATGAGTCTGCGACAAAGTCATAAAAGTCTGGGTACCGGCCGGGAACGAAACGTTGGGTATACTCATCAATTCCCGCGTAGAGCATCCCCAAGACACCAATCGAGATAAATCGCTTCATCCAGTCAGTTGAGTTGGTGACGTAGCACAACAGCGTTCCAAGCAGGAAAAAAGCAGTAAAATGCTTTGCTTTGTCACTGACTTGTGGCCCGAGCCGGTTGGCCACTTCAAGTTGGCTTGCCTCCAGATGGGTGCCGGCAAACATGAATAACCAGTAAAAAGCCAGCACAATGATTGCCAACCTGACCCCAAGAACGCTAATCTTTGTGACCGGCTGCATCGTTTGATCACCTTTGGTGTAGGATTTACGGGACTCGCACACAGATGCAAGCAAAAGCTCGGAGCAGCTTCTTTCATCCATTGCGGCTTTCGCTGATCACCCGGCACCAAAACGTTAAATGCTGCTCTTCAGCCAAGCGGTAAGAAACCCTAGACAATAACTTTTATCCCCTGTCCACAATCCAACCCTACACGTTTACTTCAGGGAGCAATCGTGAACTCCAAGACATACGGCGGACTCTTTTCTTTATCGACAGCCGCGATGCTCATAATCATTCTCTTTTCTCCCTCGATCTCAATTGCAGACGAGGATGCGAGACGCACGGGACTAGTCAGAAAGCTCTTCAATTTGAAACGCACTTCGGCGCGGCCAACCAAAGAGGCTGGAGCGAATTGGAAGAGTCTCCAAGGAAGCTGGGAAGTCAGTCAGTTTGGTGGGGATGGCCCTGTGGAAATCAGTGAATCATTGATTACGTTTGGGTTCGGTGATCCCATGACAGGAATCCGCTGGGAAGGTGATCTTGTCAAAGATAATTATGAAATTGAACTAGAAGCTCGAAGGACCGATGGTTTCGACTTCTTCTGCGGTGTCACCTTTCCTATTGCAGAAAGCCACGCCAGTTTC
>JAYYHM010000348.1:0-9186 GCA_036148415.1 Planctomycetota bacterium | reverse complement strand
ACTCAACTGCTTTCTTTTGCCAAGCGATTGCCGAATCGAGATCACCCATGGTGTGGTAAACCCTGGCGACGGTATCCAGAATTGCAGCGTCTTTTCCCTCTTTTAGCTCCGATGCACGGGTTGCTGCTTTGAGTGCCAATTGGAGGTCTGCCTCACTGCCTTGGCCAGATCTAGCCGTATTCCAGGCGATTTGGTTCAGTAGTTGTGAATCATCCCAAGCTTCTTCAATGACAGCACCACGAACCTCGGTGGCTTGCTCGGTTCTTCCCGCACGTTCAAGGATTGTCATGCGGTAGAGGGAAGTTTGGACCGTTTTACCACCAGCGGCTTCGAGATCATCCACTACCCCAAGAGCACCATCAAAGTCTGACTTTCTTAGCATGGTGGAAAGCTTCATCATCGACTGTTGCATCAGTTGTTGCTGCTTCATTTGAGCAACTGCTTCTTCGCGATCCCAAGTTCCTGCGACGACTTTCGCGAGTGGTTCATCGATGCGAGCTGGATGTCCGATCCACTCAACGATGCCTTCACGGCCAACGATGAAGGCACACGGAATTCCATTCTGCCCTGCGGCACGCATGTAGTTGGTGTTAGTCCAATCCCCTGCATCAAGAGCTAGGCGATACTGGATCACATCATTCCACGTGCCTCCGTGGTTGGATTGTTTACCAAGGAATCCACGAACGGTTTTTTCGTCTTCTCGAGTGACACCGATGAAAGCAACGTCTTCCTTGTACTTTGCTTGAAGTTCGCTGATATGCGGCATGCCTGCACGACATGGGCCACACCAGGTTGCCCAGAACTCAACGACGTGAACCTTATCCTTCAATGGTGCGGATACGGGATCACCCTTGATCCATTTTGAGATTTTGAGGCCGGGGCTAGGGTCGCCGACACCGAGTTTTTGAGCGTTAGCAGTGACGGACATCACCAACAGAACCACTAGTGCGGGAACGATCATCAGGTGTTGTTGAAAACGTTTCATATTTCGAAAATTCCAATGGAGGGGGCTGTATTCCAATTGATGCAGGTTCGCTGGCATTCGGCTCTACAGCGGTTTAGAGCTCGGCGGCGATTCATATCCGTTCACCGCATTGTAGGGTTTTTTTGTCATAATGCGATGGAACAAAACATCCAACTAAGGGAATCTGATCGACTTTGTCTGGTTCCGAGTTGGATTCGTAGATTTCGATCCAGTCGTATCGCGCGTATCTGGGCTCATTTAATGGACAAATCATTTGGCTCAGAATGCTTAATCAGCTCCACCGGTCGAGCGTCGTCCAAAGATCTAACCGGGGAGCGGATTTACCGTTTGGGGTGACTTTCGACCGAATCGATAGAGCGAATGAAAAAGTGAATACAGCACGAGAACCGCCGTAATCGCTAGGACACACGCATTGAAGTTCAAATTTTCCTCAACCAGCGTCCAGACAAATTGGACCAAGCAGAGCATAGAAATAAGAACAAGCGAGGGGACACGTGGTAGCCTCTGAACCGCCCAAGCTCCCACAGGTGCTCCAATTGCCACAACAGGTGCAGCGGCGATCCAGCATCCCAGCACTTCAGGATCCATGGCAAACCGGCTGGGGAAACGCCACTGCATCAGTAATCCACTGGTCACACCCACAAGGGAGGTGAACGCCATCACAATCACCGATGAAGGTGTCGAGATTTTCAGATCCGATTGGAATAGCAACACCATGGTTGCGTAGAGCAGCATATCGATGCCAACTCCGGTGACCGAAGATACTAGCCCTCCCAGCAGCCCTACCGCGAATCCTATTTGCCGCTTGTGATTCACCGAGGGACTGGCTTGTCCAGAATTTCGCAATAACTCCTTGAGTTTGATTAGGTGCATCAAACCAAAGCTGGCCCAGATCACAGAAAAAGTCAGTTTGACTGAAAGATCAGGTAACCGAGGAGCTAGCCAAAAAAATCCAAGAGGCGTGCTAATCAGCGAGCCAAGCAAGGCAGGTCGGATTAATTGCCAATCCACGACGATGGGTGGGTTTTGAGGTGAAGGCTCCCAGCTTGCCTGACTGTTACCACGAGTGAGTATGTAGATGGATGCTGAGACCATTCCGATGGATTGAATCGAAAAGGCAAAATCACGGCCCATTGCACCTGAATGATCAAAAAGCAGCACCAAAACGGGAAAACCGACCGTGCCACCACCCATTGGAGTCGAACCCGCCACATACGATCCTGCTGCCATCGCTGCCGCAATGCCCCAGTGCTGCTGAATGTTGGATCCCAGTTCGCCCCAAATGACGATTGCCAGCCAAAGGAGATAAAAGGTGGCCAGCCAGCATGGAAAAATAAGTGAACGTCGAATCAACACTGCTTCCAACAATCGAATGCGTTTTTTGAATCTAAGTGCTCGCCGTCATGCCTATCTTCTGACGGTGCTTCAGGAATCAGTGAACAGACTCTGCTCGATCGCTTTCCTGCCGGATGAACCCACTTCTTTGTGATTTCAACTGACCGGAGTTGAACTGGACCTAGACCCAGAGATTCTGCAGCCATCAGATCGAGCCTGCACTGCTCTATTATTTGACTCGTGTCTAGTCATCCGGAGGCCGACGGAGAGTTGCTCCCATGAAAAATCGCTTCTGCGAGCTCAGCCCGAGAACGGTTGAGGGCTAAAAATGCGGTAAATTGCAGAATCTACCAGCTTGAAACCCTTTAATATTTCTTTCTCGGGGGAGTCGCTTGAGCAGGTGATTATTGATTCAATAGCAGCTACGAACCAATTGACCACGTGCTGAGAAACGCTTCCGGGCGACGAGCTCGCTGCGAGGCGAACTTTTTGCACATCATGCTTCATGATGCCGCTCCCACCGGAGAATACTTGATGCCCAAGCTTCTTTATCTTTGCCTTCTATTTACAACTGCTTACTCAGCTATTCAAGCGGAGGAAAAGCATCAGCTTCGAGTCCTTTGTTACAACATTCATTATGGTCAGGGGACTGATGGACGTTATGACCTTGCACGCCTCGCCAAGGTGATTCGGGAAACCAAGCCAGACCTAGTTGCCCTCCAAGAGGTTGATGTTGGAGTTGCGAGATCCTCTCGAGTGCACGAAGCAAGAGAGCTCGGGCGTCTTACTGACATGGCCGTGCGGTTTGGACCGACTCAACACTTTCAAGGAGGACTTTACGGCAATGCGGTCCTGTCACGACTGCCGATTGAAGATGTGCATATACAGCCTCTTCCCTACAGTGACAGCGACGAGAACAGAACGACTTATCCTCGAGGTGCAATCGCTGTCCAAGTTCGACTTGCCAATGATCAAGTCATTCAGTTCATCAGTACCCACTTTCAGCATAATGTCGAAGAGGATCGTGTAGCGGAAGCTAAAGCCATTTGCGAATACTTCGCAGGGGAAGGGAAGTTGCCGAGTGTACTCGCTGGCGATATGAACGCGTCACCCCGTTCGGAGCCAATCGCTATCCTGGAGAAATGTTGGCGGCACACGCAAAGTGCTCCCTTTACCCCCACCGCTCCTTCAACTAAGCCACGTACTCGCATCGACTATGTCTTCTATCAACCTGAGACGGGATTGAAACTTGTGGAGAGTAGCGTGATCGATGAGCCACTTGCTTCGGATCATCTGCCGGTGCTTGCGGTTTTTGACTATTGAAACAACTGATAGATCTGCAAGGAGGGTCACTCTAATTGAGCGACAGCTTTTGAAAGTCTAGTTTGCACTATTTCTTTTTCTTGCCAGCTAATTTCTTCGCTTTCTTGACTTCATCGGCATCACAAACCCATCCTCTGCAACTGGGTGATCCGCACTTACACTCGGGTGTCCATGGGTGGGCTGTCCATCGATAGTCAAACGTGATTTCCGTTCCCGATTCGATATTGCAGATGGCTACAATCAGCATTTCAAAATCCGAGAGTTGAACCAACTCACAATTGGGACTGCAGGAGTGATTGATGAAGACTGCAGGAATACAGGGTTCTAGTGACCATTCCTTGGTCAGCTCCATCAAGTAGTCCGAACCGGGATATCCTTCTGTTCGAATGAATTGCCCTTCCACCTCAATGACAATTTCGCCGGGTAGGAATTGGCAGACAGCGTAAACACCGTGACCGCATGCATTCTTCCCTACCTCGACATCATGATCACAATACGCTCGGTAACCATGCTCGGTGTCGAGGCGCTTTTGAAGTTTTTTCCGGCGTTTAGGATCTAACACAATAATTGGGGAACGTAAGTACTGAGATTCTTGCTGGCGACGATCGGTAATTTGGTCGTTCATCACGAACTCGACCTGGTCCTTCCGTTGGACATCGACTTCAACGAGGTGGGCCTTAAGCCTAAAGTTAGTTTGTGATTCGTGAATCCGTTGAGAAAAATTTGATAAATCGTTGGCTTTTACGAGTGGCTACTTTTACCAAGGAAAGAGCGTTATCCGCGGATACCCGTCGTTAGAATCGATAATCCGGCATTAAGCGCGTGTGAAGCGGATTATTTACCTTTAGAATGCTGTCTTCGCGACTTTGGTTTTGACTCCACTTACTGATTTCGGATTTTCAGTGTTCTTGGTTCCTGCAGGATACCTGTGCCTCGACTTATCCGATGATGGCCGATTCAATTGTTGGAGAGCGTCCGTAAGGTTTTGACGTCTTGAATCGGCCCCACTTATTCAATTCAAAAGGATCTTGCCTGAGATGGAAAGAACATTGAAGCAAAAACGTTGCTTGCTCCAACCTGCAGCCGCAATCGCAATCTGTTGTGCTTTGGGTTTAACTGGCCTTGATGCGGCCGAGAATGTGGAGGCAGCGATTGAGGCGGTCAGGCGTGTGGGTACCGATGGTCAGGGTTTCGGCGATGCCCTTCCCGCTGCTCAGCAGTTACAACAAATACCCGCTGAGAAGATCACTCAGGTGCTCGATGGTGCAAAGGAAGTCAATCCGATTGCTGAAAATTGGATTCGGGGGATTGTATTTGGCATCGCACAAAAATCAGGTTCTCCAGATTTGGCAGTTTTGAAAGCCTATGTAAACGATCAAGCCAAGAATGCGATTGGTCGCGGCATCGCAATGGAATTGATCCAACGCGAAGACAGCGAAGTGGCCCAAGGCATGTTGAGCGACCTGATGAACGATCCCAGTTTGGCGATCCGCGAGATGGCAGTGGAACAGGCCATTGGAAACGCGAAGGCATTGGCAGAGGATCAAGCTGATGCTGCCATCGGAATCTACCGCGACGCATTGACTTCTGCGAGACATCCCAAGCAGTTATCTCGGATTGTTGAATCGCTCGGGAAATTGGGTGAAGCCGTGACAACAGCTGAGGCCTTTTCGCTGATACTCAATTGGAAGAGTATTGCTCCGTTCGATAACGAAGGGGGATTTGGATATGCCGCGGTCTACGCACCTGAGAAGCAGTTTACAGGTGCGGGTCAGATTGACTTGTCTCAAAAGCATGATGGCAAGGCTGGGGAAATTATCTGGCAAGACGTTGCAGGTTCAAACGATGAGGGTTTGGTCAACCTGGCAGACGTTTACAACAAAGAAAAGGGTGCGGTGGCTTATCTCTTTGCAGAATTCGATTCTCCGGAACAGCAGGATGCACAAGCTCGGCTTGGCTGCATCAACGCAAATAAAGTTTGGGTCAATGGTGAGGAGGTGATGGCAACCGAGGTCTATCACTCGGGGAGCATGCTGGATCAGTATGTTGCACCTTTTGAATTGAAAAAGGGTAAGAACACGATCTTGCTGAAGATTTGTCAAAATGAGCAGGAGGAGTCTTGGGCTCAGCGTTGGGAGTTCCAGTTCCGGATTACGGATCCGACAGGTAAGGGACTCGAAAGCGGCAACTAATGAATAGGTGGAATTTTTTTCACACAACCCAATCCAAACTAACTCCCTGTACAAAAATAAAATGTCTATTTATCAAATCAAGAAATCTAGCTTCCGCTCAGCAATCGTTCTGGTGTGCCTCGGCGGTTTTACCCTGAGCCTGTTTTCTTCCGTGAGCGCCGCTGATCCAACAAAGAATTGGTTAGGTTTTCGTGGTGATGGAACGAGTGCATCACCTAGTGCACCTGCCGAAATCAAAGTAGGTGACGACGGCAATGTCGCATGGAAAGTCGCGATGCCTGGTAAGAGTGTTGCTGGACCGATTGTGGTCGGTGATCGCGTGATCTCAACCAGTTCAGGGGGACAGGAAGGTGAGAAGCTTTTTGTCACCGCCGTGAGTTTGAAAACCGGTGAGAAGCTTTGGGAGCAGTCCTTTCGAGCAACAGGAAGACCTTTTTGCCATCCCACCAGTGCCAATGCTGCTCCATCGCCAGTGAGTGATGGGGAGCGAATTTTTGCGTTCTACAGTAGCAACGATCTGGTTTGCTTATCCCTTGAAGGGGATTTGCTCTGGTATCGCGGTCTCGGCTTTGACTACCCGAAAGCAGGTAATGACATTGGAATGGCATCCTCACCCGTCATTTCTGATGGCACGCTTATCGCTCAAGTCGAAGCGCAAGGGGATTCGTTTGCAATCGGCATCGATGCAGCTACCGGTGTCAATTTATGGCGAATGGCACGGCCTCGACAATCGAATTGGAGTTCACCCGTCGAAATTAGTCGTCCGGATGAATCGACCGAAGTCGTGATGCAATCGGGTACGAATATCATTGCTGTGGATCCAAGGCGCGGGAACATCAAGTGGATCATTGAAGAGGGAGCGGACAAGATCGCTAGCGGAACACCGGCCGGTGATTATCTGTTGTTGCCGGGAAGCGAGATGATGGCCCTGAACATCGGCGAAAGCGCTACCACTCCTGAAATCATGTGGAGAAACAGCCGCTTATCTCCACGTAACGCCAGCGCTGTTTTGAATGATGATCGATTTTATTCACTCAAAGGTTCCGTGCTGGTTGCTGCGACCGTTGAAGAGGGTGAGCAGGTTTGGCAGAAGCGACTTTCGGGTCTCGGTGGAACTTGGGCCACTCCTGTCGCAGCCGGAGGAAGGATCTATATCTTTGATCAATCCGGTGTGGGTCTAGTCGTGGAAGACCAAGGTGACTCCGCGGAGACAATCATGGAAGTGGATCTTGAGGAACCCGTTCTCGCATCGCCGGCCATTGCAGATGGCAAGTTAATAGTGAGAACCAATCAGTCACTCTTCTGCTTTGAATAGATTCTTGAAGAGATGATCGAGCTGAGCATCGCTTGGTAAGATTAACCGATCGCATTCCTTGTTCTGTTGGGAATGCGATCGTTGATTTCTCGGTCGTTCATCCTGGCTGGTCTAGCTCAGTGTTCCAGCGTAGGAATACTTTCCTCGGCGTGAATCGGGTCGACCGACCTACAGCTCTAGGATTCGAATGTTTCTAAATCGCAAGTTGTTGGGCTCACCGTGATCCTGAAGTCCGATGTATCCGCTTAGCGGTCGATCCTTGACAGGCGTCTCGCTGAGATCGACATCGACGACTTTCTCACCGTTCAGTTCGACGGCAAGCTTTGACCCAATGCAATGGACGACCATTCGATTCCATTGTTTGGGTGCAGCGGACATATTTCGTGTCGGTCCTACAGTGCTGATGATTCCACCGTGATCATGAGCACTCAGTGCGGATGCGTTGCCGAAGGTGTCTAAGATTTGAGCTTCGATTCCTTGCTTGACGGGATCCGCTGTATCACCAACCCGAAAGAAGACACCACTGTTACCTTTCGGTGGATAGCTGTATTCCAAATCCAGTACGAAATCCTTGTACTGCTTGTTCGTCCAGATGTAGGCGTCATATCGCTGCCACCCTTTCTCACCCGGACGAGGATGAATCAGTAAGGAACCATCTTCTTGTGCCGTCCAATTACCGGTTGTTGTCCAGCCGTCTAGATTCTTGCCGTTAAAGAGAGATTGATAATTGGATAGATCGCGAAGCTCCAGATTCCGCCAACGCACTTCGTAAGGTCCTGTGCCTCGCCCGATCCCATGAACTTGCAGACCGATGAATCCCTTTGGATGCGACTCCAGTTTTGCTTCATCCACAAGGTCGGAAACCAATTCACCATTGAGCCACACCATGATTCTCGCACCAACCGCTTTCACGTGGTAGGCATTCCATTCACCCGGTTTGAAATGATCGTGGTTATCACGTACTTCATCGGGAGTCATCCATCCGCCAGCAGCTTCCCCATAGATGTACCCCGCTGAACCATTGATTGCGATTTCCACCTGAGGTCCATTGACTCGGCCCTTTGGTTCTCCATTTTTGGTTTGCGATCGAATCTGAACTCCTGAATTCAACGAATCATCCACTTTAACCTCAAACTTCAATTCGAAGTCACCGTACAGTTGATCGGTGCAGAGGAAAGAGTTGGGTGACCCTTCATTGGTTTTCCCGATGATCATGTCACCTTCTACCCGATAGGTCGCGGTGCCATTTCGCTGTGTCCATCCCTTAAAATCTTTACCATTAAAAAGTTGGACCCAACCCAGTTCACCACTGTGGGATGGCTGAACTGAGAGAGCGCAGATCAATGCGACCGCCAAGCCTATGATTTTGAAACGCTGCATGTTGTCGTTCACCTTCGGTTTGAGGATGTGTGGCGTCTTTGAAAGATGATGATTTGATTTTGCTGAGTTCATCAGCGAACGACGAATTGTATCGTAGTTTTGATTTCTAAGGTGCTTGACCTGATGAAAGAAAAGTGACTTTTTTGATTGCCCCGTAGTCAGCACACGCCTGCACGGCTAGAGTCGTTGGAATCGGAGAGATCGGACCTACGATCTGGTCCCTCGCTAAACGCAACTCCACTCATTGGAAAACCCATGACTCTCAATCAACAATCGATCTTGGAGGTCGCCACGAATGCTGCCCAGCGTGGTGGCGACGTTCTGATGCGTTACCTCCGTGATGGTGTGGAAATGAGTGATAAAACTGCATCGGGTGGAAAATCTTATGATCTGGTGAGTGATGCAGATCTCGAGAGCGAAAAAGTCATCGGTTCTTTGATCCAGCAGTCCTATCCTGACCATGAACTCTTAGGAGAAGAGGAATTGGACGGCAGTGTTGATGCTGAGCATCTTTGGATCATTGATCCGCTCGATGGAACCAATAACTATGCACACGGTATCCCTCATTTTGCCGTGTCGATTGCATACTATCACTGCGGAGTTCCTCAGGTCGGAGTCGTTTTCAATCCGGCTCGGGGCGATCTTTACACCGCAAC
>JAYYHM010000347.1:0-6369 GCA_036148415.1 Planctomycetota bacterium | reverse complement strand
GGGGAAGTTAGTATGACTTTTACTATTCGTGCATGGGCAAGACTAGCTTTAGTTTTGCTGGCAACAGGTATATTTGTATCTGCAGACGCCTCTGCGAAAGATCGCTCGGACAGGGAAAATAACAAAAGAGTGTCGCGGGATGCACAAGACGACGACGACGACGACGACGACGAAGATGAAGATGAAGATGAAGGCGAGAAGGATGAACGTCGCGGAAAGAACCGGAGAAAGGGTGAGAAACAGAATGCTTCGGGCAGTGGCAGAATCGTTTTGCCAAATTTGAGCGCTTCCTTTGCGACCGAGGAGCAGAGGCAGTTAGGGCTGTTGCTTGGTAAGGCTCTCTATTGGGATGAACAAATCGGTAGCGGTAACGGCGGAAATTATGCCTGCGCATCATGCCATTATTCTGCTGGAGCCGATGCACAGAAGGATCGAATCATCTCCGGCACGATCCCCGCAGGAAAATCAACAGGTCCCAATACGATCCGTGGTTCACTCGGTGTGCGATACGCACAGTTCGTTGCTTTGAAAATGGAAGAAGTGTCAGGTCAAGAAGTCTCTGCGGCAGTCGAAATATTTACTAAACCTGGAGATTACCTGATCACGGATCGCAATGCTCCATCAGCGGTGGATTCGAATAGCATCCATAACTTTTGGGATGGTCGTGCGAACTATGTATTCAACGGCGTAGGTACCAGCGGGGAACCTATCCCTATTCCGACGAAAAATGGTGGATTTAGCATATTACAAATCGCTGAGGCATCACAGGCTAGCCAGGCAGTAGGTCCTTGTCTTAGCCCTGCAGAAATGTCATCTGATGGGCGAACTTTTGCCGACATCGGATATAAGATCCGCCACGCTATTCCACTTCGTAATCAGAGTGGCAATGTGGTGGATGAGCTGGCAGAGATGGGCTTACGATATCCAGGTGGCTATGGTGAGTTGATTGACGCAGTTTTCGAGGGAGGGCCTTTGGATAGTTTCCTCAGTGACGAGCCAACTTCGATTACCACGCCCGTTCAAAATACCGGTGGTCAGATCGAAGATCGATTAGTTTCAATTAGTGAGCTGAACTTTTCGATTTTCTTCGGGGTCGCGGTGGCGGTGTATGAGCAGTCTTTGGTAACGATCCCGGCAAAGTACCCTACATCGAAGCAGATCGATGCCTTCGAAAAAATGCGGTGCGAAAAGTGCCATTACGTCGATGGCCGGAGTCACGCAGTGATCGGTGATGTAGGTTCAACTCCTTTTTCCGCGACCGGTGTTGCCCCATTGCGTGTTGACGCGGGGGTCGAAATAGACGACTTGAACCTCGATGCGGAAGTTCCTAACTATGACGCTGATCCGGGAGAGGGTCAGTTCAAATCCACCCATTTGTTCAACCTACCTCTTACCGGCCCTTACTTCCACGATGGCAGCGCCGAAACGCTGGAAGAGATGATGGACTTCTACGTCCGTGGAGGCGACTTCAATCAGAAGAATATCCACTCCCATGTGCGAGAGTTGGATGTTTCCAAGAAAGAGTACCGATTAGTGCTCAAGTTGATGAAACAACTCACCGACCCCCGCATCGAAGCGGGAGAGCCGCCATTCGATCATCCGTCGCTCACGATCCCACTACATGACGGTAGAGAAGTTTATCTGGCCCCATCCGATGCTGGTCACGGTGGTCTTCACTACACCGTCCATTCCGCCGGTGAATAGCATCACTGCCGGCCCATAATGATATGGGACAAGGGGACAAACGAGGTCTGGAGTACGGATCATCACTGAGTGGATTTCAATCGATAGTAGTTCGGAGGGAACCTCTATCGAGAATAGATGAGCCGATTCAGTTTTTTTTGATTTCTGATTATTTTTGGCAAAAGCTGACGGGTCGTCATCGCAGATGTCGGTGTAAGGGAGTCTGATCAACTTCCGCATCGAAATCCAAGCTATGAAATTATTATTTTTGGGTGATATCGTAGGGAAACCCGGCCTACAGGCAGTAAAGCAGAATCTGCTGGATATCAAGGAACGCCATAAGTTTGATCTGGTAGTCGCCAATGCGGAAAACGTGGATAACGGATCGGGTCTTACACCCGCTCAGTTTGATACGTTACTCGCAAGTGGAGTAAACGTGGTGACGATGGGTGACCACATTTCACGCTGTTTTTCGATTGAGCCGGTTTTAACTTCTAGCGACCAAATTGTTCGTCCTGCAAATTTCCCAGCGAAAGCGAGTGGTCGGGATTGGGTCGTCTTTGATAACGGTGAGGTAAGGCTTGCCGTGATTTCCCTTTTGGGACGCACCTTTATGCGACCGGTGGACTGTCCGTTTCTTGCTGCAGATCGCGTTATAGGTGAAATTGCAGATCAGGCAGACTTGATTCTTGTCGATTTTCATGCCGAAGCCACTGCCGATAAGCAGATGATGGGTAGGTATCTTGATGGACGTGTGACAGCAGTTCTTGGTACGCACACGCATGTTCCAACGGCAGACTCTACAATCCTACCCGGAGGTACTGCTTTTCAGTGCGACGTGGGAATGTGTGGGCCTTATGATAGTATCCTCGGACGTAATACCAGGCAGGTGCTCAAGCATACTTTGACCTCGAAGCCTACTCGTTATCATGTTGCTCGTGGAGATGTCCGACTGTCGGGTGCGGTGATTGATGTGACCAAGAACTGGGAAGTGAAATCCATCAAACGATTTGAAAAGAAAATTGAAGATGCTTAGCGTGCGAAATTGAATCTTCACCCACTTTTTTCATCAAATAACGATCAGTGCAGAGGGACCTGGATTGTTGTGGATATGCTCAGGGATAGTCGCGGCGAATCTAATAGCTTAGGACCTTCCATTGATAGACGATCTGAAGATTATCGATCAAGCCTGTGACCGCTTTGAAGCGGCATGGAAGCAGGATAGGGATGCGCGTCCTGACCTTGCCACTTATCTTCAGGAGTGCGGAGCGGATCTCCGAGAGCAGTTGTTGGAGTCACTCCTTCCCATTGAGCTCTGGTGGCGGCTTAAACTTGGTGAGAGCCCGAAGAGAGAAGAATACGAGGAATTAGCTGCTGAGCATGAACATTTCCTAGACCGAGTCTTTGATCAAGGTAAGGAGAGCTTTGCTTCGGATTTAAATCGTATCGGGTCGCTACAGACTCTCGGCTTGGTGATGGATCGAGCGTTTCCTGCTGAAAAAGATCCATGGCCAACCGTACACCTACGTGTCCTGGATTCTACCTCTGGGAACATGCGGTATCAGTTGCTCAATGTGCTTGGCCGTGGGCAGTTCGGCGTCTTGTTTCTAGCTTATGATCACATGTTGCGGCGGCAAGTCGCAATCAAGGTGCTTTCTCTGGAGGTGATTCTCCAGTTTGGCAGTGTTGATCGATGTCTTGATGAAGCTCGCACTCTTTCCCATCTGGAACATGAAGGGTTGATTCCTGTTCATGACGCCGGAGTTACCGATGATAGGGTTGTCTACATCGTTTCTCATTACGTTGACGGAGAGGATCTCTCAGTCGTTTTGAAGCAGCGATCCTTTTCAATCGAAGAGACGATTGATCTGGTGGTTTTTCTGGCTAGAGCCCTTGATTTTGCACATGGGAAAGGGGTGGTTCATCGCGATCTGAAGCCAGCAAATATTCTCATAGAGCGGGAATCGCATAAGGTCTATCTGGTCGACTTTGGTTTAGCCATCTTCTTAGCGGATACAAATGTCAATGTGAGTCACACCGCTTTGGCTGGGACACCTGCCTATATGAGCCCTGAGCAAGCTGGCGGTTTGGAGATCACTCAACACTCGGATCAGTACTCTCTCGCAGTGATTTTGTACGAACTTCTTACCGGCACGTTACCCATCGCGAGAGCCTCGTCAAGTGAGACCATCGAAGCAGTCAAGAATCAGAAGATTATTCCGGCGATTCTGGTTAACCCCCAAATCACTCAGGCAGTGAGTGATGTATGTGACAAGGCACTCGCAAAGTTTCCCTCTGACCGTTTTGTCTCCATGGCACAATTCGGAGAAGCTCTGGAGAGATGTTCCCCGAGTCATATCGCTCTCAGGAAAAGAAACCGAAGGTTTGCGTATGTGCCTATTGCGGCGTTGATTCTGGTTATGCTCTCCCTTCTGGTTTGGGTGACGGTTCCACCTAACAAGTCAAACGAAGGGATTCAGGCTCAAGCTCAGCAGTCTATACCCGTTCCGACTACTGCTAGCGCATTAGAGAAGCATGGATGGAGGTCTGCCCTGTTGGTCAGCCGAGATGGATCCGAATTTCGGCCAGCAGAAACTCTTTGGCCGCTCCGTGTCGGCGATAGCGTGAAATTCGAAATTGCTTTGTCCAGACCAGCATACGTCAAAATCATTTGGGTAGGAGCAGATGGTCGAGCTGAAGAGATTTATCCCAATCGGACCCAATCGCCCACGCAACCGATTCAATCGCTTCAAAGTCCATCGCTAGTGGACTCGGGATGGCCGCTATCTGGGAATCCCGGAATGGAGACTGCTTGGATATTGATCGATATGGATGGCGAGATCCAACTGACCGCATCCGATTTCGATGTCAAGCCGAGAGCATTCAAAGATGAATCATATTACCGCACGATCGTGATGGAGATGCGTTCTGGAGATAGGATTCTTTTTGAATCCGATGGATCGGCAATTCGTTCCTTAGGCTCGGAGCCACAGGAGTCTAACGACACGATTCGTAATCAATTGGATAAGATTATGAATGATGTCGATACAATTCAGGTGCTGGATTTACCGTTCGCGGGCAAACAGAATTGAAGCCCCTAAGCAAAGGGTATTTCGAAGTGTTGAAGCTCTGTTCCGTTTCAAAGACATCAAGTGAGTCACGCGGATGTGATCAGCAACTTGTAAGATCTGATGTGTCAAGTTGAATCTGCTCTTTCCACATCTCTCTCACGAGATGAAGTTTTCTGGAGACTGTGCTGATGGAAATATTCAGTATCTCCGCGATCTCTTGATGCTCATAACCCTGTAGTCTAAGTCCCACTACGGGTCGAAGATGAGAATCAAGGTATCTTAAAGAGTTCTCAATGACTTCGTTGACAATTGCCTTCGCTTCCGGCTGCAAAGATTCATCACATTTAGCAACCACTTCCTTTGCGGTCAGGTGCTCCAAAGAGTCAATCTCATGTCCGCTTCCACCTCTTTTTTTCCGAGTTAGATAGCGAACTCGGTCCACGATTTTTCGTTTGGCCATGGTTTGCAGGAGACGTAGGCACTCTTCATAGTCGGAGACTTCACTGAATCGGCCCTCTCTGCAGCCACGAATGAGACTGGCAAATACGCTGGAGGTGATATCTTGCTCATCGATCTGACCCTTGGGAAAGCGTTGAATCTGATGAGATGAAAAGGTCGAAATCTTTTCGAAGAGATTTTGCCACAATTCATGAATATCTGTCTCACGAGTTGCGGCCACTCGCTCAAGAACAGTCTCCGAGGCTGCAAGGCTGTCTTTAGCCATGATTTCTTGGGTTGAATTGGGTGGTGAGGGGCTCGGTCCTAAAAACCGAATGCTACGGTACTGTTTTTTGAGTCCACAAAGTTGGGTTGGATTCGCGAATTTAGACGAGGATTCGCATTTTCCGTCAAACTGATGGTTTAGTCGCAGGCACAAACAAACTTACCCTGTTGTTAAGCTAATTCTAGCATCAATAGCCGGAAATCTGGAATGCTGCCCAGTAACGGGGATCAAGCCTATGGCTGAGGTTAATCGTTGTGGTCTCAGCTTCAGGGTCGGGATCCACCAGACGTTGAACGGGTTTCTGCCCCAGACCTCTCAATTTTCCCAAAGTCGGAGCGTAACGATCGAGCATGGTGAGTCGCGCATCGCGTATGGCATCGATGTGGTTCTACTTTTTTTCTATTCGATTGAGGTAGAGCGATTCCATTAGCTCAACGGTGGCTCGATCATCCACTTTCCAAAGACTCGCCACAACATATTTTGCACCTGTACTATGGAAGGCTCGGTGGAGACTGGTTATTCCCGCCGCGATTGTTACCTGTCCTAATCCAGATTCGCATGCGGAAAGGATAACGTGTTCCGCCTGATTCGGCGAGGAAACCTCGATTTCTTAGGCTCTTAAGATCCCTCCTTTTGCCAAACTGGCAGCTGCAGTGGAAAGATGATCGCTAGTGCCGCCAACATCGAATGAATCTTGCGTCGCACTTTTGGCGTTCAACGCTTGTTCTCAGTCGACGAAGTCATGAACTTCTTTTGAATGCCCGTTGGCGTTAGATCTTATTTGCCTTCATCCATCCATTCCAAGTAAGTTTCCATATTCTTCTGGTAAATCGCCTTCGTCGCTGCATTTCGAGTGGATTGAATCTGGTCTTCTGTCTCCGTGATGTAGAT
>JAYYHM010000346.1:0-3467 GCA_036148415.1 Planctomycetota bacterium | reverse complement strand
GTGAGGAAGGTCACGAATGAACCCTACCGTGTCGCTCAGTAATACAGTACCCCAGTCCGGAATGGACCACCTGCGCGTCCGAGTATCGAGCGTGGCGAATAGTTTGTCCTTGGCAAGGACCTCCGCTTGTGTGAGTGCATTCATCAGTGTGCTCTTGCCCGCGTTGGTGTATCCAACTAGCGAGATTGTCGGGATATCGTTCCTGGCTCCCACCTCACGCTCGCGTCTATGCTCAACTTTTGAAAGTTCCTCCTTGAGATCATGGATCCTCTTTTGGGCTAGCCTACGATCCACTTCAAGTTGCTTTTCCCCCGGACCTCGCATCCCAACTCCCATTGCCTGACGGGAGAGGTGGGTCCACATTCTCTTCAGCCTGGGCAGAGAATACTCAAGTTGAGCCAATTCAATCGCAAGTCTGGATTCATGGGTACGTGCTCCGGCCGCAAAAATATCCAAGATCAGTTCGGTACGATCGAGCACTTTAGCTTTCGTTGCTTTTTCCAGATTACGTACCTGAGCGGGCGTGAGATCGTTATCAAAGATGACGACCTCAGCATTGTGTTGCTCCACCATCAAGCGAAGATCCTCAACCTTACCTTTTCCGAGATAAGTGGAGTGGTCAGGGGTTTCGCGGCGTTGAATGAGTTCGTCAACGACTTCGGTTCCAGCGGTTTTCGCCAGACCGTGGAGTTCCTCAAGTGGGTCTTCGTCCACATTCTGTTGAGGGAGAATGAGACGCGCGAGAATGCAACGCTCAGGTGAATCGTCTTTAACTATGTGTGGTTCACGCACGGTGAGGCGGTACCCTCGGAGCAGGAATGGGAAGAGGAGTCTGAGACGGTAATCATTGAGAGTGGGGTCTTTGAACCGTCCTTCTATCGAAATGACTTCGTGTTCCTCCGTCTACATGATATCCCGCGTCGACAGATCTACCAATGAGTAACCCATTTCGAGCAGATTCCGGTGGCCAGCTTTCTTTCTTTTTACTGGGCTTTAAAAAAAAGATTCGGGGGTGACCTAAGGTGTCATGAGGGTAGCGAAGAATCTGATGTGTCAGGCGATGGCAAGTTCAATCGCCTTAAAGACCTTGGTTTCACCTACTCTCAAGAGGCTTCCCAATGACTCAGATGATGCTCTTTGACGCTCCTGTTGGAATCGATTCTGTCGCTTTTAGTCCCCGTCAGAACTCCAATCGCCTCGCCAAGCAGGTTCGATTGGCTCCGCGGTGCCGAGGGAGCAATGAGAGTGCTTGTATGAGGCGGCCAGAACATACTCGTGGAATGGAACACGCCAGCCGATTTGAACAGGCTCAGGCGGTGGTTGGTGAGAGTCTCAGCGAAGACGGGAGTCTGCAGCGGATGGGGGATTTAGCTCGACTGGTTTTGCTTCGCTATGACCTAATGGCCAAACGTCGAGCAAGATTCGCTTCACGTCGCTGTGCTCGGTAACGGCTCGGGGTGGAGACGAGTCTAGAGCAGATTCGAAAAAGCATTTTCAGCTCATTTTGCACGCAAGTATTTTTAAAATTCTGTCGATTTAAATTGCAAGAATACTGAACATATGTATAGTAACTGTATTCGACCTTTTGGCTCGCAAGTGGATGACGCAAAGGTCAAATCAGAGATTTCAAATTTTTGAGTAAAAATGGGTACATGATGGCTACTCAGCAAATCGTTTTTGATTTTGGACAGAAAAAAAAAGACATCGCGAGTCAATCTCATTTCGCGGATCAAGACGCAATGAGTGGACTTTTACAGGATCAGGTTTCATCAGAGAAAGTTTTTTCGAAAACCACTTCTTCGAAATCCACTGCCAGGCAGATCAAAAATTTACCGGGGCCGATTCAGCCGAAAAGTCGTTCATCCATCATGCAGCAATTGCGTGAGCAAACAGGATGCATTCAGCATGTAAGTGAAACAGCAAAGAGTGAGATTTTTTCAACAGGAATTATTTCATTAGATCATTGGTTGCCTTCAGGTGGTCTCAAGTTAGACACAATTACGGAATGGGTGAATGAGCGGGAAGGTAGCGGGGCAATTACGTTGGCTTGTTTAGCCGTAGTGAGTCGCTTGAAATCACAACCCCGATCAATGGGTCCTGTGGTCATTGTTAGTGAAGAATCTGGGTTTTATCCTCCATCAGCAATGGCGTTTGGAGTTCCCGCTCAGCGAATGCTTTGGGTGCGGACTCGCGGTTGGCGAGATCAGATTTGGGCAGTGGATCAAGCTCTAAGATGTCGGTCAATTTCAGCGGTTCTCGCTGTACTGCCTAATGGGCTCGATGATCGAGATGCACGTCGGTTTCAGCTTGCATCGGAACAAGGTAAGACAACTGGATTTTTTATTCGAACTGCCAAAGCGAAAGGGCAGCCTTGTTTTTCAGAGGTTCGTTTTTTAATCGATAGTTGTCGAGATGAAAGACCCCGATTTCAATCCACTCAAATTCCTGCAGCTCCAGTTCACAACGCTGAATCATCACGTTCTAGATTTTCAGGAGATTTTAGAATTGAAGGTGGGAGGTCGCGGAAAAATGTCAAGCGTTTTGCTCCAGCCAATCTCGGTGCTCAACCTACTGGATTTCCGGAAAATCGATATCGGCAATTTCAGATTACCCTCGAGCGGTGTCGTGGTGGGCAGGTAGGGCAGCAGGCTCGATTTCAAATGGATGATTTTGGTGACGTTCAAGAGGTGGCGACCAGGAATCAGGTTGCTGAAAATCATGGTGAGACGACTTTGCATTTGGTTTCCAAATTGGCCAATCCAGAGAATTCAAAGTTTCGGCAAACGACAGTCGAGTGTGCAGGGTAGTGATCAATCCATCTGTGATGAAAAGAAATTCCTGCAACCTCCTGCAGGTAGTGAGTTGGGGATTAGGGACCCTGCGGTCCAGCAAACAGGGGAGAAGCCCTGTCTGATTTGGCACGAGCATCCACGGCGTGGAAGACTGGTCTTTGCCGCTTGCATGCATAGCCGTCATTTCGGTGTTGTCGATGGCATGCCATTGAGTCATGCCATTGAGTTGATGCAGCAAGGTTTGAAAGATGGCTCGATCACTGGCAGTCGTTCAACTCGCGGATACACATTCGAGAAACGTGATGCTCAAAGCGATGACCGTTGGTTGCAGCGACTTGCAAAAATGATCCAGCAAACGATTACACCTGTTGTTGCAATCGAGGCACTTGAGGCAAAAAAATGGGCAGGTGTTTCTCGCTATCAGAGAGAAGCCTTGATCTGCGACGTGACCGGGGTTTCACATCTTTACGATGGCGAGGCTGGACTATGTCGAGCCATTCAACTGCAGCTTTTGCAATATGGTCTCGGATGTCGAATTGCCGTCGCGGACACGGTTGCATCAGCATGGGCTTTTTCCCGGTTTGGTTGGATGAATGCATCCACGTCGACGTGTATCGTGTCAGATCATTGCTCGCAGGAATTCCGAGGTCAGTTGCCCATCGAATCCATCAGGAT
>JAYYHM010000345.1:0-2757 GCA_036148415.1 Planctomycetota bacterium | reverse complement strand
TCCTCCCTAACTTTTTATTTACAAACGATCTGATCCCCACACGACGATGAATCAACTGCCTGACCGTTTTGATCATGCTTCCCAAGCAACACGCATCTCAAAAGCTTGGGAGGAGAACCGCTGCAGCCATGCAGAGGCTAACCCAGATCGGGAACCCTTCTCTGTGGTGATTCCGCCACCGAATGTGACCGGCGCGTTACATTTAGGACATGGATTAAACAATACACTTCAGGACATCGTGGTGCGCATGCACAGGATGATGGGCCACGAAACCCTCTGGATGCCCGGAACGGATCACGCAGGCATTGCAACTCAAGCAGTCGTTGAAAGGAGACTGAAAGAACAAGAAAACCTATCGAGACACGATATTGGTCGTGCAGGATTGGTAGAACGAATCTGGAGTTGGAAATCACAATACGAGACTCGTATCTTAGGCCAGCTCAAACGCATGGGCTGCAGCTGTGACTGGGAACGAACTCGATTCACGCTCGATGACCAATGCGCAGCGGCGGTTCGCGCAACCTTCTTTGACCTGTTTACGAAAAAGCAGATCTATCGAGGTAAGCGTCTCGTTAATTGGGATACGTTTTTGCAAACCGCGGTTAGCAATGACGAAGTGAAGAACGTCACGAAAAAAGGACATTTCTGGCATCTCTACTATCCGGTCATCGATCCCAAGCCAGGTGAACCGGATCGAGTAGAGGTTGCGACAACCCGCCCAGAAACCATGCTTGGTGATACGGCAGTCGCGGTGCACCCTGCTCCGGAACGTGCTCTCGAAACCATAGAACAGGCTTTGCGCGACCGACTCAAGGAGGCGGGAGATTCGGAGCAGAAGGAGATCAATAGTCAGCTCGAACAACTTGCTGAACGCAAGGAGGCAATGCTGCCAGCCCTCAAACAACTACGCGATATGGCGTTAGATGGACGAAAACTTCAGCTTCCCCTGCGAAATCGTGAAATCCCATTGATCACCGACATCTGGGCAAAACCCGAGATGGGAAGTGGTTGCGTGAAGATCACTCCGGCTCATGATCCGAACGATTACGAGGTTGGAAAACGAGCCGGCTTGCCGATGATCAATATCCTGAACCCAGATGGAACGGTCAACCAAGAAGGTGGAGACTACGAAGGCTGCACCATCCCCGAAGCGAGAAAACGCATGGTGGCCGACCTGGAAGAGGCGGAACTACTGGGTGAGGTCGAAGATCGCGATATTGAACTCCCTCTTAGCGATCGCAGTAAAACAGCTATCGAACCCTACTTGTCGGACCAATGGTTCGTCGCGATGGACCAATTAGCTCAGTCAGCCATGGATGCTGTGGAAGATGATCGTGTTCAGATCTTTCCCGAAAGATACCGAAAGGGCTATCTCGACTGGCTCAGTGAGAAAAGAGATTGGCCAGTGAGCCGACAACTCTGGTGGGGTCACCGGATTCCGATCTGGTCCAAGACGCAACTTGACGACGATCAAGTAAAATCGCTAACCGATCGATTGGATTCGATGATCCAGCTTGATGAGGATGCAGTTAGCTATCGAGTGGACCCACTCGATGATGGAACCCTAGGTTTATTTGTCTGCCTGAGAACCGAAGGCGATGCCCGGGAAGAGGAATTAGAGACGCTCGGCTTGATACGCGATCCAGATGTCCTCGATACTTGGTTCTCCTCCGCACTATGGCCACATAGCACGCTTGGATGGCCACAAAAGACCAAGGAGTTGGAGTACTTCTATCCAACCAGTACTTTGATCACGTCGAGGGATATTATCACGCTGTGGGTCGCTCGAATGGTTCTGATGGGACTCAACAATATCGGCGAAATCCCCTTCCGCGAAGTGTTCATTCACCCCAAGATTCTTGATGGACAGGGTGAGACCATGAGCAAGAGCAAAGGCAATGGAGTGGACCCAATCGATGTCATCGATAAATTTGGTCCAGACGCTTTGCGATTCGGCCTCGCAAGATTATCAACGGATACCCAAGATGTTCGGATGCCGGTGCAGTATGAATGCCCGCACTGCGACAAACTCATCGACCAAACCAAGAAGAATCGTTCGCTACCTAAGATCACCTGCAAGGGTTGCAATCAAGCATTCTCAACGCAATGGGCTGAGTCGGAGGAAGACAAAGCACTAGCCAAAGGTGCTGTGGTGAGTGAACGTTTTGAAACCGCACGGAACTTTGTGAATAAACTTTGGAACGCTGCTCGCTTCGCCATGATGAATCTAGATGGCTACCAAGCCGAAGCGGTCGAAGTGGATTCACTACCCCTGGAAGACAGATGGCTACTGAGTCGACTTGCGACAGTCACTCAGCAAGTCACCGAAGCACTGAAGGAATATCGATACGCTGAGGCTTCAAGATTACTCTACGATTTTGCATGGGATGACTTTTGTAGCTTCTACGTTGAAATTGCAAAACCAAGATTGGCCGACACAGAGAAGCGGGCAACAACCCAGTCGGTGATGGCACATGGTTTAGACACCCTCCTGCGACTGCTGCACCCGACGATGCCGTTTGTGACTGAAGCCATCTGGGAGCATCTCAACCAGCTCGCACCCGAACGTGGATTAACCGCTCTGAAAAAGAAATCTCGCTTCATCATGCAAGCGAGTTGGCCGATTGCGGAAACCGGCCACTTCGATCCATCGATAGAGCGTCAATTCTCGGAATTCCAGGAAGTGGTGGGCGCCATTCGTCGGATCCGAGCCAGTCAGAACATCGCTCCCAAAGAAACCGTACCTGTTGCGATACG
>JAYYHM010000344.1:0-13878 GCA_036148415.1 Planctomycetota bacterium | reverse complement strand
CTTTCTTGGTTGTGGCGATTCGAATCCTGCTCCGACCGCAGATGCCTCCAGCGATAGTATTGAAGATAAATCGCAAGAGAAGACCCCCGCAAGTTCTTTGGAAAGCGCAAAGCCAGACGATCAATTAGATCGACTCTCCCTCTTCAATTCACGCCTTGCCGAGAGCGAAGCTTCTGAGGGGTGGATAAAGCTCTTCGATGGAGTGACTCTGTTCGGTTGGGAGACTGATGGCAAAGCCAATTTTCGCGTTGAGAACGGGCTCATTGTTGTTGATGAGGGCGATAGGAGTCTTTTGTCTACGACGATGAAATGGGATAACTACGAGCTTCTCGTTGAATACCGTGCAGATAGCGAAGTCAATAGCGGGATCTTTTTAAATACGGATTTAGTCCCAGGGGATGTAGCCACCGAGTGCTATGAAATTAATATCGCTCCGAGCAGCCACCCATTTTCCACTGGAAGCTTGGTAAATCGTGAGGTGGCTACCAATGTCCCTGCCGTAAGTGGTGACAACTGGAGGACACTGAAAATTAGTCACCGCAGTGGAAAATTGTCGATCAATTTAGATGGTGCTGATGTATGTGATTATGAAGATCTGAAACCTCCCTCCCCAGGAAAGATAGGGCTGCAGCACAACTCTGGCCGCATCGAGTTTCGTCGTGTGATGCTCCGGCCACTTGACTTGAAATCACTGCTTGACTCGGATCTTGCGTTATGGAAGCAATATCCAAACATGGATGCAAAATACTCCGTGACGGAATCAGGGTGGATGCGTGTTCAAGGGGGAAGCGGGCAGATAGAAACGCGTGAAAAATATGATGATTTCGTCTTGCTCGCAGAATATAAACTGCCAACACCAGAAATGAACTCTGGAATTTTCTTTCGATGTATCCCGGGCGACAAAATGATGGGCTACGAATGTCAGGTTAGTAATTTCGGGAGTAACGAGGATCCTTTGGTTCCGGCAGATTGTGGAACAGGAGGTATTTTTCGCAGGCAGGATGCTCGATTCATTGCGGGTGACAATGAGAAATGGGTGACTGTTGTATTACAAGCACAGGGGCCCTCCATGTCTGCGTGGGTCAATGGGGTTCAGGTGAGCAACTGGACCGATACGCGAGAGAAAAACGAAAACCCTAGGCGAGGATCCCGTTTAGAGGCTGGGACGATTATGGTCCAAGGTCATGATCCCAAGACTGATGCTTTATTCAAGCAATTGAAGATTCGATCATTGAATTGATTTCCAACTGAAAATTGCTAACGAAAATAAATTGATGATCCTATTCCTTGGCGGTGATCAGGGTACTGAAAAAAGCAACACCGATGTTTGACGGTATTGGTCCTCGCAGGCTCGGTCGCGAAGCAACCAAATACCGGCTCGTCCACTCACGCTTTTTAATTTTCCGGTTTAGAGCACCAGCCAAGCACAAAAAGTGCTTGCCAAGCAGCCAAGGCTCGCAGCACTAAGGGCAAGCGGCCACTGAGTATTGACATGATCCATGAGGTCACAGCCTGAGAACATCGCCGAGAGGATGGTTGTATCTGAGATGGGTGAACACTGATCACCGAAAACAGCGCCGCCCAGCACGGCACCAAAACAGACGGCTAGGAATTCGGGGTCCTGTTGGATTGACCACGCCAAAGGCATTGCAATGGGGAAGACCACGGCATACGTTCCCCAGCTAGTACCGCAGGAAAAAGCAATGACCATGCAGAGCACGGTTAGCACCGCTGGCAATGCAATGGCTGGTATCTGATCACCTATTTGAGATACCAAAAATGCAGCAGTGTGAAGTTCTTTTGAGACATGTCCAATGGTCACAGCAAGGCCGAGACTGATTGCTCCGATTGTCATGGTTTTACACCCATCGATGAATGCATCCATGATGATGCCAGCTTTCATTCCTCGTATTGCAGCGACAAAAATCGCAGAGAGAAGGCTAGCCATGAATGCTTCATTGATCAAACTCGTTCCAAAGACGAGTATTGGAATGACTGTTAGCGAAAGTAATACGCCCAACGGGATGAGAAAATCTAAGAGGCTTGGAAGGTAATTAGAGGCTTGGTCGGCTAGCATCGGATCCTGCTCTTCTTTTGACGGAAGCATGGGCTTTGCGCCCTCACGATTCAGCTGGCCGGTAGAGCGTGACCGTTCTTTCGCTAATTTCATTCTGCGACCCACCCAAGGTAGTTTGTCGATAGCAAAAAGAAGTGTGAAGGTAAGTGCAATAAATCCATAGAAATTGTACTTAACGCTCGAGAAGAAGAAGTTGAGGCTCTGTTCTTCGGTTTCGAATAGAGGTAAGACGGTTCCAAGAACTAAAGCTGAGATGAATCCGGGCCAAGCATTGAACGGGAGGACCGTAGCAACTGGAGATGCAGTGGAGTCAACAACATAAGCGACCTCCTCGTGAGAGACACGATATCTATCCGTTAGAGGTTTGACGGTTGCACCGGCGAGCACGGTACTCACTGTTCCGCCTTGATGGAAAATGCAGCCCATTAACCATGCAAAAAATAGAGAACTACGAGGTCCCTTGACTACTTTGCTGCCCACGAGATTCGCGAAGTGTAGTGCTGCTCCGGTTCTTTCCCAAAGTCCCATTAAACCCCCCAAGCACCAAAGATAAACGAGAAGTATCGTGGCGTACGATTCTTGACCTAGGGCCGGTAAGAATAGGTTCTTCACAAAGTTTGCGTTCGCAAACCAAGTTGAGATATCTGGGCTATTCCCAGCCATCACCAAGCCACCGGCGACCACACCACAAAAAAGAGCGATGATCGCATTCCGGGTGACGAAGGCGAGAACTATTGCTACGGCTGCTGGAAGAAGGGAGTATGCAGAGGGTTCCACAGTTAAACTCACTGGAGGATAGCAATACAAAGATGTTAGAAAACAGAACGGCTTCACGTCTCCATTGAGGTTAGCAGACTAAACCTCTCGCTGAATAGACCTCAGCGGTTTCGGTAGTGGGAATCGTACGGATTCCTCTCTTACTGACTGTTCTTCTACAACGCCCTCGAAATTCAATTCCAACCAACGAATGGTGGCTTGCACAACAGATTCCGGGGCACTTGCACCAGCAGAAATTAGAACCGTTTGATCCGCTGTAAAAGCTTTTGCATCAAGATCCTCCGGGCCATCAACTAGATACGCGGGTGTTCCATCTTCAGCCCCAAGTTCACGAAGTCTTTGGCTGTTGCTGCTGTTTTGGCTACCGAGAACGATCACTGCATCGACTCCCTCGCTGAGTTTCTTCACCGCTTCCTGTCGGTTTTGAGTGGCATAGCAAATGTCTTCTTTGGGAGGACTTTCGATATGTGGGAACTTTTCCCGCAATTTGGAAATGATTTGATTAGCGTCATCAACACTCAGTGTTGTCTGCGTTAGGTAGGCGAGTTTTGTATCGGGTCCGATTTCTAAACGTTGAACTGCTTCGTCATCTTCGATCAAGATGATTGCTTCGGGAGCTTCGCCCATTGTGCCGATGACTTCATCATGTCCTTCATGTCCAATCAACAGGATCGTGTAACCATCCTTAGCATATTTAATTGCCTCCAGATGGACTTTGGTGACTAGCGGACAGGTGGCGTCGAAGGCGTGCAGGTTTTTTTCCTGAGCAGCTTTTCGGATTTCCGGTGAGACTCCATGAGCCGAAAACAGTAGCGTTGATCCATCAGGTATTTCACTGACTTGATCGACAAAAACAGCTCCCTTATCTTTGAATTCGTTAACAACGTATTGGTTATGAACGATTTCATGGTAGACATAAACTGGGGGACCAAATTCCTGTAAAGTGAGGTCCAAGGATTGGATTGCCATGTTGACTCCCGCACAGAATCCGCGGGGAGCAGCAAGGATAATCTTCATTGCACAAACAAGGGTTGGTGTCGAAGGATTTGGCGAAATCAACGCCTTATCATGATACGGCGAAAGTTCAATCAGGATCAACAATCATGTCCGCTCCCCAGCATAACCGCCATCCGCAGGTTCCGTCTAACGGGGGTGGTGCCGATTCTGACTGGGCTGATTTAGCAAAACTCAGGAGATCCCGATTGGCGAATCGGCGATTAGCCAGAAGCCATTATGAAAACTTCTTCATTACCTCTTTTTTTCTGCCTAGGTCGTTGCACCAACCGTTTTACGACATTTACGCATTTTGCAGGACAGCAGATGATCTGGCTGATGAGTTGTCTTCTGATCAAGAATCCTTGAACGCTTTGGCTTCCATGGAGACGGACCTCCGAAAAGCGTTATCACCCGTGCGTGCTGAGGAGCGACCTGAAAGAGATTTGTTCATCTCACTCTCGGATACCATCAGAAAATTTAAGATTGAGGAGCGACCGTTTCTAGATTTGCTCACCGCTTTTAGGATGAATCAAATCAAGAAAACCTATCAATCGCAGGCGGAGTTACTTGAGTACTGCAAGTTGTCCGCCAACCCTGTTGGGCGAGTTTTATTGCATCTGGCAGGTGTCAAATCGGAAAGAGCAATGGAATTGTCCGATTCGATATGTACCGGATTGCAGTTAGTCAATTTCTTGCAGGACATCGTTGAAGATTTTGAACGAGGGAGAATTTACCTACCACAAGATGAACTCAAACAATATTCGATTGAAATCACAGACTTTCGAGACCCCTCTCAACAGCGAGCATTAAAATTATTGGTGAAGAGCCGTAGTGACGATGTTCTCAGCTACCTGCAAAAAGGAAAAGATCTTTCGAATTTGGTCCCGCCATGGTTTTCGAGAACCGTGAATTTGTTTTGTGCAGGAGGATTTGAGGCGGTGCGTGCAATTGAGAAGAATCATTATGATGTATTCACGACTAGCCCAAGAGTTAGTTTTCTTAGGCGATTCTGGGTCTTGGGTCGAGCAGCAAATGGCTTTTGGTAGGGGATGTTTTGCCTCAGCCACTTGATGACCCAGCCAACTAATCAGCTCTCTCTCGGATAACAAAATAGCGAAGTGATATCTACTGCCGAAAGTTATCGAAGGTGTCGAAAGATTGCTAAGCGGAGTGGAAGTAATTTTTCACGATCCTTTTGGTTATTGCCGTTCCAGAAGAGAGCATCCATGTTCGCTCTTTATTCGTTTGCTCGCACAACTGATGATTTGGGGGACTCGCACGATCCGATGCGGATCCGGACAGAGAGACTCGAGTGGTGGCGTGAGGCCACTCGTATTAACCTTCAGTCTTTGGCGGCTAACCCAAAAGGCGCGATTGAATTTCCATCCGTTTCCTCAGAGACGGAAGAGATAATCAAGGATGGCTTTGATCTGAGGCGTCGCGCGGAAGTAATTTTTCCATCACTGCAGGACACAGCTGAACGTTTTATGATCCCAACTCATTATTTTCTTGAGATCATTGATGGGGTAATGGCAGATCAGCAAAAGACTCGCTTCGATACTTACGAGCAGCTTGAGCATTACTGCTATTTAGTTGCTTCTGCTGTCGGTCTTGCGTGTCTTCACGTCTGGCAGTTCGAAGGAGATTTGCCTCTCCAGGCAGCGATAGATTGTGGCATCGCATTTCAACTCACCAATATTCTTCGAGATATCGTTGAGGATTCGAAGAGGGGGCGAATTTATTTACCTCGACAGCATTTTGAACGCCATGGTTTGAGCGAAGACGATCTTTTATTTCCTCGGAGAGATGATCGTTTGTGTTGTCTTATTCTTGATGAGGTCTCACGCGCTGAAGCGTTGTATCAATCCGGTTGGATGGTCTGGGAGAAATTGCATCCAGATGGCCGCCGTATGTTCAGCATGATGTGGCGGACTTATCGGGAACTTTTGTCCCAGATTCAACAGAATCCGATGCGTGTCGTGACTCACCGTGTCACAGTTCCCATTGAGCGGCAGGCTAATCTTGCTGTTCATCATTTCATACCAAGATTATTCAAAAGATTACCCGTCCCTCCAACGGGAAATTAAGCTTCCACCGTAGCAATCACATCATGAGATTTGTCCACCATGATCAATCCTTGGAAGTCGATCAGAAAATGCAAAGAAAAATCATAATCGTAGGTGGAGGTTTATCCGGTCTCTCAGCAGCGGAGTGCCTTGTACGACTCTATGGTGAGAAGGTTCAGGTGACAGTTTTGGAGGGGAGACGTTCAGCCGGAGGTCGAGTTGGCTCATTTTATGATCCAAGAGTCGATGTTACGCTGGACTACTGTCAACATGTCACCATGGGTTGCTGTGTTAATTTTATTGATCTATTGGATCGATGCGGTTTGAGGAAGTATTGGGTCATTTCGTCATCGTTAGCATTCTCGCATGCTTCTACTGGTATCACAGTCACTAAACCTTGGTGTTGGCTACCCGCACCTTTTCATCAATTGCCTTTATTATGGAGAATGCCATTTCTATCACTGGCTGAGCGTTACATGGTGCAACGCGCCATGTTTCGTTTGATGAGGCATGTAAAAGTTGCCGATGAGGAAATCTCGGCTGCAACTTGGCTGAAGATTCATGGCCAATCCAATCAGATCATCGAAAACTTCTGGGACGTTTTCTCTTTCAGCGCTTTGGGAGAGTCAACCACGGAAATTTCGGTCGATGCATTGAGGCATCTGTTTGTAGTTGGGTTTGCGGCAAATCATCGCTCGTCTGATATATGGGTTCCAACCAGGCCACTTTCAGAAATCTTCGGAGTGCAGTTGGTCAACCATCTTCAAAGAGCTGGTGTGCGGATGATCCGAGGTTGTTCGGTTCGCAGTGTACATCATGATGAAAATGGCTATCGTATTAATTGCAATACTGGCGAGCTCCAAACGTGCGATCATGTAATCAGCGCAGTGCCTTGGCATCAGATTGAACGAATCATTTGTGAGATACCGGAATTGGCTTATTTGGGTGAAGTGACGAGCTTACCCAGTTCAGCGATCACAGGGGTGCATCTGTGGTTCGACCGACCCCTCGGAGATTTCGATCAATTAATCACGGTGGGTACTATCGCACAGTGGATTTTTCGTCCGACTTGGACTGCACATGAGTCTGACTCAGATGATTACCTTCGCTCTTCGGAACGTGGCTATTATTATCAAGTTGTGATTAGCGGATCTCAGAAATGGAAATCATTGGATCAGACTGATCTGATCAATCAATTGAAGTATGAGATTCAGCAAGTAAGTCCTCAAGCCAAAGAGGCAACTCTGCTCAGCTATCGTGTTGTGACGGATCCACGTGCAACAATCATCTGTAATCGTCGAAACGAGGGACTGCGTCCAGAAGCTAGCACTCCCCTACCCTCCTTGCATCTTGCAGGCGATTGGACAGCAACGGGCTGGCCTTCCACGATGGAGGGTGCGGTAATTAGTGGGCAGAAAGCTGTGGCGAATTTGGCAGCTCAAGAAAACTGGACTACACCAGAACCAATATCAACAGCACCTCTTGGGTGGCTGTCTCGATTGATAATCCGCTAGTGAAGTGAGATCTACACGGACCTTGGAAGACAAAGATTAGGTCGCGGGCCGATGGATTCTGCTGTTTAGCTCATCCGAAAGATTCGCAATTTTAACTCGCCACTGATCGAGAGTGTCTCGATCTCTTACGGTTACAGTCTGATCTTTTAATGAATCAGTATCTACGGTGATACAGAATGGTGTGCCTGCTTCATCTTGTCTACGGTATCGCCGACCGACTGCGCCCTTCTCATCGTAAAAGGTTGTGAATTTTTGTTTGAGTTCCCCATAAATTTCCTTTGCCACCTCTGGCATCCCATCTTTCTTGACTAAGGGGAATACCGCAGCTTTGACTGGCGCTAGACGCGGGTGAAGCTTCATCACCGTGCGAGTCTGCATCTTCCCTTTGTCATCAGGGGCTTCGTCCTCAGTAAAAGCTTCGCAAAGGAACGCTAAAACTGCGCGATCCGCGCCTGCGGAAGGTTCAATCACGTGAGGAATGAATTTCTCATTTGTCATCTCATCACGGTATGTTAGATCCTTACCGGAACCTCGATGCTTTGGTTTCCCATTTTCACCAAGTTCGACCTCCATTCGTTGACCCTTGGGAGTATTGGGATCTAATTTGCCCTCCATATGGCTGCGAAGATCAAAATCTCCTCGGTGAGCAATCCCCTCAAGTTCACCATACTCGCCTTCTGGAAGAAATGGAAAAGCGTACTCAATGTCGGCAGTACCCGTGCTGTAATGAGCTAACTCTTCAAGGTGATGTTCACGCATAATGAGTGATTCACTTGAGAGACCGAGCTTTGTGTACCACGCTAAGCGTCGGTCCCTCCAATAACGATACCATTGAGCCGATTGATTGGGGTGACAAAAGAATTCGATCTCCATTTGCTCAAATTCTCGTGACCGAAAGGTAAAGTTGCGGGGAGTGATTTCATTTCGAAAACTCTTGCCCACTTGGCCGATACCGAATGGAATGCGAACACGACTGCTATCTAGGACATTCTTAAAATTGACGAAGATTCCCTGCGCGGTTTCTGGCCGGAGAAATGTTGCATCTTCTTCACTCCCCAAAGCTCCTAATGTTGTCTTGAACATTAGATTGAACTCGCGCGGTTCGGTGAGTGTGTCAAGTGTCTTGGCATCGGGGGCAAGAACAGACTGAGTCGAGTCCAATTGGTCGATCGTCAGTGATTCTGAACCAATCGTAAGCTTATCTGCATCCTTATTTCTAAGTTTGAAGTATTTCATGCCTCGGCGTCGAACCTCATCCAATTCCTGTTCAACGTCTGCGAGAGTGGCTACAAATATCTTCTGCTCACGGTGTTCTACCCACCGACCACGTACCTGATCAAAACGGTATCTCTTTTTCGACTCTCGACAGTCCACCATGTGGTCATGGAACAGATCGTAGTGGCCACTGCATTTCCAAACTTGAGGGTGCATGATGATGGTGCTATCAAGTCCAACCATTTCAAATTGACTCGGAGCATTTTGCGGCGTTGCCAATTCATTGTGGCCCGCAATCATGTCATGCCACCAAGCCTCTTTCAGGTTGCGTTTGAGTTCCACTCCGAGAGGTCCGTAGTCCCAAAAGCCCTGAACTCCACCGTAGATTTCACTGGATTGAAACAAAAAGCCCCGCCGCTTTGCGAGCGACACGATTTTTTCCATCGATTTCATTGTTCGTTGAATTTGTCTGTTAATAGGTTGAGAGGCGGTGAAAGAATCTCGCAATAGCGTGACGCGGAGCAAAGGAAGAACTCTAATCCAACGTTCAATCGGGCGGAACTGCGATGTCCTTTGAATTCCAAACTTACTACTACTGGTAAGTACGGACTCGGGCATCCTTGAGAACTAATAACGCACGTTGAATCCCCCTCCATATGGGCTTCCGGGAGCGGCGATGCGGGTTGTGTTTCGGGCGGCAGGATTACTAGATGTTGCCGCGTATTGCCGGTTTAAGCTCGCGAGCCTTTCCCACGCTTGTGGTTGCTGGTTGTTGATGGCAAGACTTCGTTGATAGTTTTGGATAGCTTGGGAGTAATCACCTGATCGTTCACGAAGCCTTCCTAATGCTAGCCAGGCCCTGGAGTTATTGGCGTCTTTCTGAACGGCATCTTCTAGGTATTGGAGTGCTAGTTCGGGGTTATTCGCTTCCTCATACAGTCGCGCGAGCTCAATCCTTGGTTCTGAAAAGGTAGGGTTCTGATTCGCCCAATTCTTCATCAGAGCAAACGCGCGATCAGGGCGTCCCGTATCAACAAGCAGGACGGCTAGGCCGCGATGGCATTCAACATGGTTCGGTGAGTGGTCGAGGCATTGATTGTAGAGTGCCTCAGCCTGATTAAGCATTTTTTGATCTTTTTGCTCAATACCAAGGCGATGGTTTGTGGCTGCTAAATTGTAGTAGCCATCCGAATTATCCGGGTCTGTAGCAATTACTTTCTGAAATTGTTGCAAAGCGGCTGAATATTGCCCTTGTTGATAGAGGCGCGCACCAATGGTGTTCTGGCCACTTGCCGCCCATCTGCACCCGCTGGCCGTTAGAATTAGCGGAATCACCAAAACAAGAAGTGTTTGAATGGAAAACATGCAAAACCTTCGGCTACTAACTTGCCGATAAGCTTTTTGGTGTACGAGCTGACAGTTCGTTCGCAAAACTGTGTGTTGATACCTGACAGACATGTGCAAACCCGGCCATATAGCCGGCCTTTGTTTAGTTCTATAGAGGGGTTTTTCGTCTGTTTTTGACGAAAAAGTCCCTGACCTGACAACGGGGACGGTAGCAACGGGTTGGTGAAAAGTGCAAGAGCGGAACTTTCTAGGGGTAATACCTGTCTCATATGGTCAAGGATTTGGTTCGGTGATGCCTATGCTCTGCATGGTTTCAGCAGATCCTCGCTCGGGGGGGACAAGTGATTTTCGTTGCTTCACCGAAGCATCGAACTACACTCCATGATTGGTTCTATCTTGGAACCGACCTAGGTTTTGCGGTATGTAACAAGCTAAACGGCGGATCAGTACCCTGGAGAGGGTCTTGATTAAGCGTACCGTACGGATTTACAGCATGGATCTGACGTGATTAGTGACGTCATTTTCTGAATAAACATAAATGATTATCAGCCAACGGATGTTGGCAATTGCATACGAGGCTACTTGATGACTCTTCGTGACTCGAGTGATCGCAATCCATCTCGCAAAGTGAAACGCACCTTCATGGATCGCCTACGCGGAAAGCTTCGCAGGAAAGAGCGTCGTCTACTGACGGAATCTCTAGAGCAGCGTCAGTTACTTGCTGGCCCCAATCTCGTAGCAATTCAGTCGGATGAGACCCAGATCTTGACCGACAATGCGGTCTTGGATTCCTCGCCCCGTGAGCTTGTCTTCAGATTCGATGATAGAGAGGCAATTGATCCAGCATCAATCGCGGGTGGGATTCAGATTATTGCATCCGGCACTGTGCAAAACGGTTTCGCTTCTGCCACATCCGATCTTGGCACTGAAGGTGCTGCTCTTGTTGAGTTTCGCGCGTTAGAGCGGGGTTTCTCTGGCGATGGGTTAAGAATCGTGCTTTCTAGCCAAGACCAAGGAGTCGGTGGAGCAAGGGTCACGACCACAGTCGACTCGGAGGCTCGGACGGTTTCGCTACTCCTCAATAGTAATCCAGAGAATGAAGCAACCATTCGAGATGTTGTGCTTGCCATTCGTGATGACGAACAAGCCGGCGCACTGGTTGAGGCAACTCAGGCAAGTGGATCATCACTGACTGAACTGGGTGATGCCGTTGCTACCGGTGTGGAGGTAACCCTAGTCAGTGCTTCTGCATCACAAGTGGTCACCGACTTCGGTACGAACGGTCAAGTGTCCGTGAAGTTCGCTTCGACAACTCGAGGAGCGAGTGAAACGACCACCAGTGTTGTATTTAGTCGTTTACCCCTGAATCTCCCTGCAGGCCAATTACCCTACGTTTCCACAACCGGCAACCAAATTAGCGTCATTCTTGACTCAACTCCGGGTAAAGAATCAACCGTTCAAGACGCGATCGATGCAATCAACGCGAATGGTCAGTCAGCCAGCCTTGTGAGGGCAGATGTGCAGTCGGGTAATTCACAGGTAGTGATTTCCGATCTGAGTTTCTCACCGCTCCTCTTGCTGCCTTCGAGTAGCAAGCTTGTTCAGCCTGGCTACGTCGGTCCTGGTGATAGCCCGCACGAAGTCGTTTTTAGATTTCGCGAGACACTTCCACAGGATGAGTACACGGTTCAAATCCTTGGAACAGGCGTTGATGCTCTCGTTAATGCTGAGGGTGAACCCTTTGCCGATGGAGAGAATTTCTCTCTGGATTTCAGCGTGAACAGTGTGCCGCAAGTCGCGGCAGTAGTTCCTACCCCAGTTAGGCGACAGAACGACGGGACGCTGACCCTAGAGTCTGATGTGGTGGAAATTCATTTCACTGAGCAGATGGATAACCCAACGGATCCAGATCTTTACGAGCTTATCTACACGAAGAATACCGCTGATACGTTAGACGATGTCTCGTTCCATCCCGAGGAAGTCTCATACGACGCGTCGAGGAAAGTGGTGTCGTTGAAGTTTGCTCGATCACTATCCGATATGCGTGATCCTGCTGACCCTGATGTCATTCTAGAGGGCACGGTACGTTTGCGTGTAGGTGAGAGCCGCTCCGCTCCCGGTGAACCATCCATGGTTGATGTTGGTGTGGGGAATGAACCTGGAGATACCTTCGGTAACTCTTACACCTTGGATAGCAATCTTCTCAATAATGGACCGGGTGCGACAGAATCATTGGTCGTTAGCGGTGAGATTGTCAATCAAGAAGATGAGTACGATCTTGACTTCCCAGGTGGTGCCGACATGCCAGGGATCCGGAACATCCGACCCGAGGATCCGTCACGTCTTGATTTGGCAGTGCCGCTGGATGTTTGGCGAGAGGATGCTGACTCGGTTAGCGGCATTTCTACCGTCTACTATGAGTTCCCCGAAACCTGGTTGGGAGATGACCCGAATGAGGGCCGACCTGGTGAGCCAGATCTACAAAAGACGTACTTCAACGTCATCACCGAGCAACAAAAAGAGAGAGTCCGAGAAGCCCTGTCCATCTTCAGTCAGTATCTGGGTGTGCAATTCATCGAAACCAACCAGGTTCCTGCTGAAACGGTTGGAGACGACTCAAATGCGTATATCGCAATCGGGGTGGGTGAGTTGTATGGGGCCGGTTTTACCGTATTCGAGAATAGCGAAGTCGGAGGCGTCACCGTTGCATCTCGACCCCTGGATGAAGAAGGAAACCCCTTCACACCGGATGATCCAGATGCTGATTTGAAAGGGGAATCGGGTAATAACCTTCTGGTGATGGACTTCCAGGATTTCTCGGCATCCACCGACGACCAATTAGGTGGCAAGTTTTTCCGAGGTGCGATGCTTGGCGTCGGGCAATTACTGGGTTACGGCTACGCCGATCACCTATCGCAACCCGTCACTCAATCTACTGCTTCTGTCCTATCGCCAACGCTAGATAACGAGGCGTTGTTCCCGAGCCCCGCTGATATTGTCAACGGTCAGTATTTGTATAGGCCAGAGAGTAACGACATCGATTTATACCGATTCAATCTCGAAAATCCTGGCACCGTAAATATTCAAAGCGTTGCCGAGCGTCTGAGATCCGCCAGTGGCTTGAACACAGCACTGCGTCTCTATCAGGACCAAGGCGGTGATTGGATTGAGATTGCGGCTAACGACGACTACTTCAGTAAAGATTCTTTGATCGAGTTATCACTTTCGCCCGGTGATTACATGGTTGGTATCAGCGCCTCCGGGAATACCAACTACGATCCGGCTATCACGGGTACCGGTATTGGGGGCCTATCAGAGGGAGCCTATGAGCTGAAAATAACTTTCAGAGCGAATGGAGCCGAGACCTTAAATGATCTTACGAATGTCGCTCTTGATGGTGATATGAATGATGAGGCTGGAGGTGATTTCAATTATTGGTTTATCCCCAGCAATCAAGCAGATACGATCTTCGTTGACTCTCGATCTGAAGGTATCGGTAACGGATCGCTCGATACGCCTTACACATCGATCGGTGACGCGATCAATCAAGCTCAGGTAACTGCAGCTAGCCAGATCCGAGTTGTTGGTGGTTCCTACTCGATAGGTCTCGACAACTTAGGTGTTCCGTTGGACGAAGTTAGTTTAGATCTGCCACAGGGTGTCCAACTTGTGGTGGATGCGGGGACGACATTCAGAATGCGTCGAAGCCAGGTTAGCGTCGGTAGTTCTTCAGAGAATACTGACCGCAGTCAAACCTCGATTCAGCTATTGGGATTACCAGAGAATCCAGTGATCTTCACCTCCGCAGCCATATCTCCCGCTGCAGGTGACTGGGGTGGGATCAATATTCGAAACGATATTGATGCAGCGGATGGAAGTCGTGTTG
>JAYYHM010000343.1:0-5334 GCA_036148415.1 Planctomycetota bacterium | reverse complement strand
CTTGATTCGAAAACGGGAAGCTTTAGTCAGAATAACCGGTTGTGCTTGAGTCTGGCTTGGCGAGAACACGATCAAGGCACCCACTGGAGACGCGGTGGCCCATACACTACCTGTGTCTCCATCAATCGTGGCTGCTTCTTTGTATTGTTTGATGGCTGATTCCTCAGTCACTTTCCCACTTCGCACAGCCTTTTTCAACCGAATCCCTAATGAGGTGAGTTCCGAAACCCATTTGCCTTCGGATAGATCTGAGCGGAGATCGCAAGACCAATCCATGGTGGCCATTGGGCATTCAGTTGGTTGTAAGCGAGATTGATCTTCGAGCGTTGCAAGTACCGTTTGCTTGGCGGGTACCTCGACCGCTTGCCCGTCCAGATTCCGCCTGAGGTGGACTTTTCCCGTATTCACCGTAAGTCGAGTTGATGCGGGCTGTGTTTCTACATTGAAACGCGTTCCCATCACGGTCAAATCAGCTGAGGGAGTATCGATAAGCATCGGTTTGCCATGGGGCTGATCATTGACCGTCGCCGATAGTCGGCCACGTTTTAGGTGTAGCGTTTTTTGCCGCTCCTGTGACTTTGAGCCTTCACTCGTCGAAATCCTCAATGTAGAGAGTCCCGCAAGGGTAATACTTGAGCCGTCTTCATAGGTAAAACTCACATGAGCATCGGGTGCTCCCAATTCCATTGTCCCACCGCTGAGGCAGTCGCCGGGCTTTAGCGAGCTCTTCATTTTCCCGCCATTGCCAATCCAGGTAACCTGTCCACTGAGTTCCTTGAGGCGGATCAAAGTAGATTCTTCCGACGGAGCGCGCAGCAGATAGGTACTAAATATCGCGAGTATCAATACCGAGACAGCTAGGGCGATAAAGGCGGGTAGCCGCGAGGGAACCGATAGCTGAGAGGCCTGTAACTCCTTCGGTGAAGGCTCCATGCCTTCTTTGGCATCAGATGCTCGGGGTTGGATGTTATCAGAGAGATTTGAGGTTAGATCCTCTGTGTCATTGGTGGTTAGTGCTGCATGAATGTCTTGAAGTTCCAGGTAAATCTCGCAAGCAGTGGAATTTGATTCCAGCAGTTTAGACAACCAACGCACCTCTTGCTCATTCGCAATGCCGTCCAAATGTTTCTGGGTGACTTCAATGAGCTGGGCCTTGTGTTGTTCATTCATGTCCGTGCCCCCGCGATTTTTCGTGAGACGCAATCATGAAGATTTTGTCGAATGCGTTGGAGTCTTTTATAGATGGAATCGGCCGTTTGTCGGGTTTCTTTCGCGATCTCGGCGACGGAATAGTCCTTCAGGTAATATTCGTCGACGAGCCTGCGATGTCTTTCCGATAGAGCTTCTAGGCATTCCGCTAGATGGACTCGTCGTTTCGTCAACCGCGAGGCAGATGCTGTTCGCTGAGCCCAGAGCGAATCAACCGCCTGTTCGCTCAATCTCGCTTGCCGAGATGTTTCGCGAAGAAAACGTCGAATTTCAATTCTTACAAATCCCAAAGCCCACGGGACAAAAGGCTTATTGGGGTCGAAAGTATCAAACTTTCGCCATAGCGAGACCGAGCAATCCTGAAGTATGTCTCTCGCATCAGGTCGATTGGGTACTGCAACCAAGATGCATCGTAACAGTTCAGGCTCATGTTCAATGAGTAATCGCGTGAATCGTTCTTGTGCCGAGTTCATCTCCATGTAAATAATCCGTGATCGAGTTCGATTTTTGGACAAGAATCTTTAGATTTTTGTAAAAACCATCGGAGGCCTTTGGGTCAGGATCACGTTGTTGCCTTTTCGATCTTTGAGAATTCGAACTCGCCGGTTATTCAGCACGGCCCTCATTAGATCATCTACCCTATTTTCGTGTCGCAGTCCGGGTCTGATGAGTTCATCTCAAAGAGAATTGCGTATCCTCATCTTAAAGGGTGAGCGGCGGTCACTGCTGGTAGGCCGCGAGCGATTGCTGGGCGGAGGAGAAGAAAGCAGGTTCTCGATCGTAACCGCCGGATAGTCGGGGCTAGAGATCGATGACGATCTGAATGGGATCGGTTTCGCCCGTTGCTACGGTAATTTGGAGATCACTGGTGTAATAGTCGGCATACCGCCTCGGCACCGTATTGCCATGTACATGATCTTCTTTCGCGAGATCTTCCGTGAGTACGATTTGTACAACAACAATATCGTAATCTGCGGGCGGGAGTCCAATTACGCCTTCGCTGCTTTTCGGTGCAAAGCTCCCGTCTAACTCAATTCTGCTTGTGAAACGCTCTCGTGTTGAGCGATTACGGAATTCAACACTTCCCGATTTCACGGGTGAGCCATCAGCAAAAGTGATACGTCCTTCTTCTGGACCGAGAGCGGAACCACCACACCCGGTGAGCTGCGTAATGAGAAGTAGCGCAATAAAGGCAGCAGGTGATTTCATCACCGAGTCATCTCGACAACTCGAGCGTCTCGACGATTCGCCAGCGAGCCAAGGATTTTCGTGTCCGTTTCTGCGGCATAGAAGCGCGTGCTGCCGTCCACCAAAGCGAAGTGTAGGCCTCCGGGGTGCCAGCTGCCAAATGAGAACATATCGGCGAGCTCGTCATCCGTGCCATGTGCCAGACGCAATCCAGGTCCCGCAAGACGACAGGATGCCGGGAGGTGATCCCCGTCATAAGCTGGTGAATCGAATGGAAATTCCGAGACTTTTTTGGTGGGAACAAACTTCTCTCCAAAGAGGAAGGTGTTCGACGTGCCATCCGAGACGGAAGCCATACGAATGCGATCCGATGGTGCAATGGCTTTTCCAGCTTTACATTCGGGTCTAACACTGATTATCACGCCCGTGCCGTTGCCCCCAAAATAGAAGTCGGTCGGAGACCCTGTAGCACCTGGGGTCAGGTCTCCATGATTCCCTGCGTAATCACACAAAGCCCCAGTCACTTTGAGATCTTTGACCTGTCTTCTCGCTGGGATGGGGCAGCCACAGGGTAATCGACCACCGCCGCCAGTTACCGTGGTACGAAGGTTGCGTATTCCTACGGGTTGGGTGCCACTGCGACGCGAGGGGCAAAGAAAAATATCAGGGACAACATTTCGGATCTTGTCTTCGTGTTCATGCCAAGGCTTTGAAAAATCCCAACGGCTCCCCAACTCCACCTGTTCGATGAATGGCATGATCCTTGCCAGCCACGTGGGTGTCTCCAGTCCACATTGGTTCGCTGGATTATCGTCAGGCCTGGATTCATATCGTGCTGGTGGAAAATACCGATAGGTATTGTGATGCATATGGGTAGCTAATGCCAACTGACGCACTCGATTAACGCAATCTGTCTTCCTTGCTGCTTCCCTCGCTGCTTGCACACCGGGAAGCATCAACGCCACTACGACACCGATAATCCCTATTACCACTAGAAGTTCAACCAGAGTGAATCCAAATTTTGAAGTGGTTTTTCGCATGAAATCATCTTCAGAGAGTGTTTCTATCGATACCCATAACTATTTTCATAGTGTAATCCGCTGTCGGTCCGCTTGGGCCCACTAAATTCTTCGGGTTTTGATAGCAACTTCTAGCGAAAACTTTCCACCCAGCGGCGATTCGTTCCGAATAGCTCCCCGATAACCTTCCTAACCTCATCGGGTTCGTAGGGGTCGTGCTCGAGTTCGTGCTCCAATAGCTCAAGCTTTTTACGAATCAGGTAGCCCTGCATACTCTGATAACGACTTAATCCCCCTCGCCTTAGGAACGTCCCGATCTCTAAACGCCTGCTCCACTCCTCCCAGACGGGCAACCAGAACAAAGCGTGTTCTTTGTCACCGCTGTTGGCAGCCGTAAGACATTCCGCCCGCGCCAAAGAAATCTCCTCGAGACACTCCTCTGTAGACGGGTAGTAACCGTAGCATGCCACCACGCTCAAAGCGACGAGCCCTGCGAGCATGGTCGCGCCGACTACCCTGGGTGGGACGATAATGTCTACACGTGACTCTTCCACCTCGGCAATCGGCTGTGCATTGTTTTTCGCTAGCCGCTCTTCGGTGACATGTAGGATTCGGAACAGGAGGCCCAGCAATGCCACCAAGCCAACCAATCCAGAAGCGATCATTCCCGGGATGTCTGCGAAGTCGGCGAGTGATTTTTTTGCTGCTCCAAGGGTATCTGCGTTTCCCGAGGAGATCGGATTGGTGTAGATATCAAATGCGTGCGTATGTCCTGCTGGCTGAACCCCCGGGGGAACCAGTGGTCCGTTAATCGCGTAGGCGATTGCCACAACAATCAGTATCAAGGCGGAGAGCCAGATCCCCGTGACTTTCCAGCCGTAGTGTTTACCAAACCAATAGGGAGTGGCGAGGTTCAACCCCGTTCCGAGTATCAACAGTGCAAAGGCTGCTCCCGGTGAATTGGCGTGTTGAAACATCATTCCCAGTTGACTCATGGCCAACATAGGCGTCGCATAAACCGGGAATGCAATTGCGGTCATGGTGAGTGGTGCCAACAGATCATCCCTCTCCACGCTGTTTTGCATGGAGCCAAAGGGCAAAACAAAAGCAAGCAATGCTCAGCCGATTAAGGCGATGGCCGTGAGACCGAGAGATTGTCCCGAGGCGTTCCGCGACATCTGGACAATCGTCGCTGCCAGCCGTCTCAATCCGATCAGGCCAAGATCGTCACCCTCACTCGAATTCGTGTCTGTGTTGTTACTCCGAAACAGCCAATCCCAGAGTAAACCGAGAACGGTCACGATCAGCAGCGATCCCCCTGCGAAGAGAAGAATCACGACTGGGCGACTCAAGGTCAGTCCGTATAGAAGTGACAGTGGATTAAAAAGCGGCGCGGAGAGTGCGAAAGCGGACATCGCTCCTGGCTTGACCCCGGCGCGACGCATCTGAACCAGAATAGGAAGGACTCCAATCGAGCAAACGGGAAGCAGCATCCCCACCAGCCAGGATTGAGGTAAGCTGCGAAGGGAATCGCCCCCAAAGAGTTTCTGTGTACCCTGACGGCCAAGATAGTAACGCAGAATCGCAGCAGTCAGCAGTCCAACCAAGAGCGTTGGAGCTGAGAACATGAACCCTTGCGAGATTCGGACCGCACCGCCGACGATCATATCGGTTATTGAATTCACTATTCGGATACCCTTTCGGCCTCGGCATCCTCATTGAGCAGAGCCGCGGACTGCTCAATGAGATCGCAAAGTTGATTAGCGAATTGTTGTTTGTCGTCATCCAAGTTCTCCTGCTTAGCAAGTCTTTTGGAGAGACTCTGAGCCTGCTCGTCAATGGGGATCCAATCTTCTTCGGTGAGGTCGGTATCCGCTGCGATCTCAGGAACCCAACTCACAATGTCGATAATCTCACT
>JAYYHM010000342.1:0-3387 GCA_036148415.1 Planctomycetota bacterium | reverse complement strand
CCAAGAGTCGGTTTCTAAAGAAACTTGTTAACACTCGCGGTTTGAATTCGTCAAGTTTCATTTCTTGACGTGCCGTTTCGACCAGCTCGGACTTTGTTCGATTCAGGTTTTCAAATCTTGGTACATCGTGATTGCTAAAGTGCGACAACCTGCGAGTGAAGTCATGGAAATGGATGTTCATCTCCCCCCGGTGAATCCTCGAGTGATTACCCGAAAGTTCGGAGAGATAGCTACTGACCCTTGCTGCAATCGGCTTGATGTTTTTTGGTCCTCCACTGAAGACAAGCCATGCAAGTTCATCGCGATAGCCGCGAGCTGGATCGCCTGAGTCTTCCTCGCCGAGATTCTCGAGGTAAGCATCAATCCAGTTTCGGGCAAGTATGAATTTCCGTTTTGGATCCGATTCCGCCTGAAGGACCTGATTGAGAAGCTTCTCGCGATCGGTTTCAGGGATCGCTCCTTTGAAGTCTCCGTAGAGCTCCGCAGCTCGTTGACTGATTGCGACTCGCTTGGGTTTCTGAATCAAGTGATCGAACAGGTAGTCAGCAACCTGTTCTGCGTTCCACTGATTCTCGAAGATCAATTTCCATTCCGAGTGATCTGAGGCTGCGAGTTTAGATAATCTCTCGCGGAATTCCATCGCCGGAGTCGCCTTGGGATAGGCTTGTGCTAGCTTTGCGAATCCCCCAATCCAATCGGTCATCGCTTTGCGATTCTTCGCGTCAAGGAGATGATGAAACCAGAGATTACCGGCAGCGCGAAGGCTTGGAGGATATTCAAGGATTCCGATCTCTCGGTGAGTAGCGATCAGAGAGAGTAGGATTTTGTGCGTATCTTGGTCATGCACACCTTTCGCGTAGCCCTCATCAAATCGCCCACTCATTTCGGACTGCACCCATTCAAGGGTGATCTCAGATTCCGATTTAGTTCGGCTTTGGCCGTTGGCAGTCAGCTGCTTAAAGAGTTCAAAGGCGAGGTACTCAGCACGGTAGACGTCTTGGTTTTCACTACGAAGTTCTTGTGTCCAAAGGTCTCTCGCTTGCTCGAGATGCTCATTTTCAAGAATCTCGAAAAATTGAGTGCCCGTGAGATGAAGGCAGATCTCCCCGTCTCGCAGAACTGTGGTGAGGTCTAACGGCTGTGTGTTCACTGCGAAGCGATGTTTTCCAAGACGAATCAGGTCACCACCATCCTCGTAAAGTTCCTGGCGGTCCTTGAGTTGTCGAGTGGCGTCTTCTCGGATGGTTTTGAGGCGGCTTTGTAGATCTTCGACTCGGACAGCATCCTCGAGTTCTTCGAGTTGGGTCATGATGTCGCGAACTTTGTCTACCATCAGATCGCTGGCAAAGTAGGCCGCGATCTCGTCGGTGGATTCCATCTTACCAACACGAGAATCGATTCCTTTCAGGATCCGATCGGCAGCGGCAGAAAGCGATTCTGCACGACGATTCCGTTTTTCAATCAATGCGACCTTGCGTGACTCAAATGCAGCATAGACCTCTTCACGCCTCTGGGTCAGCTGGATAACGAAGTCATCAAATTCAGCAAACTTACCTTCCAGTTCTTCAATTTGGACCATCAGTTTGGTCAGATATTCATCACACTTTTTCGGAGATTCACTGACATCAAGATAACCCGAGGTGGTCTGCTCAAGCAGTTTGAGTTGGGAAGCAAATTCAGCTTTTCCCTCATCGCTAGCAAGTTCGGTAGTGCGTGCTTTGAGTAAACTGCGGACACGATTAAGGGATGCGAAGACATCTCCGATGGAATCGATGATCCCCGTACGTTTTTTGGTGTCATCGATCTTGAGATTGCTGACCGTCTCCGTTAGCAGTTCGAGATCTGTACTGCTTTGCTCAATCTGCTCTTGGAGTTTTTTCGCATCGGACACCGATTTGATTTCAGGAACTTGATCTGAAACTCCCTGAACCTTTTCCTGATAGGGGGTCAAAGCGTTAGGTGTAAGCAGAAACTCCACACAGCGTCGGCTCAGTCGATCTGCTTTCTCAGCAGTTCTCTCTTCGAGTGATGTGATGACACTTTCGTCAGCGTACTTTAGATCTCTCAGGCCGATCGCGTGACCACGTTGTTCCCTGAGTTGTGCCAAGGATGCTACAAAATCGTCGATCGACTCAAAACGATTTCGTTCGATCGTCTTGAGAAGTTCCTCGATCGAGGATTGCACTTCTCGCATGCGTTCGACCGTGTCACGACGCTGCCTGACAACCTTCTCAAATTCCTCAACCGCGGCACTGGAAGCATCGCGAATTCTGGAAATAGGTTCAGAAAGTTTTCCCGTTTCTGCGTGATCGATCCAGAAATAGCTGTCGAGGAGATCACCCGTCTTCTTAACAAGGTCGATGTACAGCCCTTCATAGCTGTCATCTTTGTCGATGAGCTGAATGACCTCATTGCATTCGGCCATCCCTCCAACAATTTCCTTGTTGCCGATTTTGAACAAATACGAATCGGTTTGATTATCAGCAACGTAGTCTGGACCAGTAAACGGGGTTTGCCAAATTTGAATCGCATGATGTTTCTGCGGGTCATCCTGACTGCGAAAGCAAACCATTTCTCCGCCCTCGAAAAGCGTCTGTCCGTGACAGATTAGCGGTGCATCGACGGTTTGCCGAATCAGATTGTATCGGAGTTGAACATACGTTCCTGATTCAGGATTGTAAAAGAGATAGAGGTAGTCTTCGCCATTGGGAGAGGCGATCGTACGTTGGTAACGCATATCGCTCAATCCATGGTCAAACCGCTTGAATTCTCCGGTCTGAAGGTAGTAGCCGCCTGGGAAAATCAGGCCGTGGTCACTCGGCAGCATAACGCAGGCATGCTCGATGTCATCGAGTCGTATTGCCCGTTGAATCTTTCCGTTAAAGATCACGTATCGATACTGCGATTCCTGATACGGTCGGATTTTGAGGAGGACTAGATTGCCAACGATCGCGTAATGAATCTCAGCATCGTCAAGTTGCTGATCAGGATTGTCCACAGGCTCAGCATAGATACCTTCACCGGTTTCCGTGTTGTTTTCGACCTTGATGGTGAGGTCACCTCCAACGGTTTCCACAAAGACACGGTCTTCAATGGAGATGTGCGGGTGCGCGCCATAGTGATGTTGGTCTCTCGATGTCTTTCCCCAACGAAATTCGTGTTGAGCTGGATCCCGGACCTCATGCTCGCTCCGATTGTCAATGTATTCCAGCGAATCCGTCCCAATCCGCCATTTGAAGGACTTGATGTCGTTCGTCGTCTTCCCGACTTGAAACACCATGTGCAACATGGGGCCGATACGAAAGAAACGAGCGAAACGGGTATTTTTGTAGAAGCGATAGAGCTCATTGAAATCTTTTGCGAACTGTTCATCCCCGATCAGATTGA
>JAYYHM010000341.1:0-19168 GCA_036148415.1 Planctomycetota bacterium | reverse complement strand
TGGCCATCGTTAAGGACTGTTCATCCTCGTCATCAACGAGAGCCAATCCCATATCCAGCAGTCGGACGATCCTTGTTTTATCGATCAATAAATTTGCGGGTTTCACGTCACGGTGAATCACACCATTATCATGAGCATGTTGCAATCCACGAGCTGCTTGGGCAACCATTTCCGCTGCAAACTTCATATCCAACGGTCCATGCTGCTTTACGATCTGCTGCATGTCAGTGCCGTTCACATATTCCATCACGATGTAATGCACGTCGCCATCGTTATCAAGATCGTACGCTAGGACGATATTTGGATGATTTAATGACGCAATTGCCTTTGCTTCGAGTTGGAAGCGAGCAAGATAGGTAGCGTCCTTTACTCGACTCTTCGGTAAAACCTTGATCGCACGCTGATCCCCCATCCGGGTATGTTCGGCTAAGTAAACACTGCTCATCCCGCCAGTGCCGATATGCCCGAGCAGCTTGTATTTACCAAGGAAGAAACCCTTGTATTTACCTGCCAATAGTTTCTCGACATGCCAATCCGTCAGCAGTCCCTGCCTAACAAATAGATTGGATAGTTTTTCGACACGGTTGGGCAGTCGGCCCTGAAGTTGGTCTCGCACCCGCTTTTCTAGCTTCACGAGCGCACTCTCTTCGACCAGTTTGCTGCTGGCTACCAATTTGAGAAAGCGATCTGATGATAGACTCTGAGTCATAGCCTTCCGAAGCGAACCCCATGGAATCCGAATAGTCGATGTGAGAGGATAGCACGCAAAATCAAGCGGGGGTGCTAAAAACTCATATCAGTGACCTAATCCCCCGATCGGCGCGATTCGATCCCACTGTAATAGTGAGCGAGCGGTTTTGCGAATGATTTTTAGCAATCATACCGATCATTCGGATTCCGTTCACCTAGAGGGTTGCTAAGGATGCTCGGCGAATTCCAAATTTCTGAAGATTTAAAATTGACTGTTACGCTCGGCATGATGACCAAATTTTGGGAGGAGGGGTGCGTCAAAACCCGTCTGGCCAGGGCAACGGGAACTCGTGTGGCTGCAAAAATTCACGAACTATTCACACTCCAACTCTGCAAAACTCTTGCGCATTTTGGTGACAGACGGTGCCTATGCCTCGATCCGATCAGCCGGAATACAAAGGTGACTGAAGCTCTGAAAGCTCAAGGGGTTAAGGAGAGCTGGGAAATAGAAAAGCAGCAGCAGGGCGACATTGGTCACCGAATGGCAGCTTGGTTTGCGAACCACTTGAATACAACACATGATGAAAATCGAGGAGCAATTCTGATTGGTTCGGACTGCCCCCTTTTGGACGACACCGATCTGGGGCATGCGGCGAAATGTCTAAATGAGAATGATGTTGTGATAGGCCCAGCCACCGATGGCGGTTATTACCTGATTGCCATTCGTAATTCAATCGAGTGCGGCAAGTGGGAATCGATCTTTGCTGATATCCCATGGAGCACGCATGCTGTTTTGTCAGAAACACGTCAGCGATTGCAGAAAGAGGGAATTCGTTGGGTAGAACTTCCGGAAAGACAAGACATTGATACAGTATTTGATCTGCGTCGTCTCCTCAAATACCTCAAGAGTGTAAATTCGGAGGATGCAAAGGCCCCAGAGCAGTCGCTTCTCAGTAGCCTTACAACCATCTTAATAGACTGTCCCGACGAGGCGAAAGTAATCCTTGATGAAGCTGCACACTAACACGAATGATGTTCACATCGTTGGTGGTGGTATTATCGGCCTCACCCTTGCTTGGCGACTCGCCTCGGAGGGAAGGAATGTTACCATCATCGACCGCGGGCTCATGGGAAGAGGAACTTCCTGGGCGGGTGCGGGCATTCTTCCTCCAGCGAATTTCGACAAAGCAAGTGATCCGATAGATTCACTGCGTGGCTTGAGCCATCAGCTTTTCAGCGAGTGGACTGTAGAACTTGAATCTCAAACCAGATTAGATCCAGGCTTGCGAAAGTGTGGTGGGTGGTATCTTGCCGACAGTCCGGGTGAAAAAGCCTCCATGATCGGCTTGTCGGACTATTGGACTGAGCTACAAATTGAGATCAATGAGGTTGCTCTGGGCGAACTTGCAGGCCGCGAGCCAGCTTTAGCTTCATGGTCAAAAGGAGAAAACTCGCACGGAGCCTGGTGGGTTCCGGATGAATTTCAATTAAAAACACGCAATTACATTCATTGCATTAAAGAAGCCTGTATGCATCAGGGTGTGAGACTGCGCGAAAATTGCCAAGTTACCAGAGTGCGTGAAAGTCAATCAAAACCACAAATCATGATTGACAATCAGTGGCATACATCGGAACAGCTTATTCTCTCTGGCGGCGCTTGGCTGGGGCAATTTACAGAGAACTTTGGACTCGAGAAAAGTCTGATCCCTGTTCGCGGTCAGATACTCTTGCTGGAATCAAAGGAGATCCATTGCAGACGAATCATCAACGTCGGGCATAGATATCTCGCATGCCGCGGAGATGGCACTATTTTAGTGGGCTCTTGCGAAGAAGAGGTTGGCTTTCAACTTGGAACGACCGAACACGTCAGGCAAGACTTGTTGGCGTTTGCCCATAACCTAATTCCTGAACTTCAAAATGCACGAACACTTGATTTCTGGTCGGGCCTCCGCCCCATGACCTTTGATGGCTTCCCGATGATCGGTCGCATTCCTCATACCGTGAATACCTACATTGCTTGCGGCCATTTTCGAAGCGGTCTTCATCTCTCCACCGGCACCGCCTCCGTTTTAACAGATCTTCTGCAGGGTAGAGTCCCCATCATTGACCTAGAGCCGTTTCGAGTCGGTAAACAGATTACGTAGCGTTTACTTGAGCGTTTCATACCAACAAAATTCAAAAGGTTGATCTCATGGTTGGTGAGGAAGAAAATAGTAATCCGTACACACTTGACCCACCTGGAACCATCGCAATTATCGGTGCTGGACCACTGGGAATTGAAGCGGCGTTATATGGACGTTACCTCGGTTACGATGTAAAAATCTATGAAACACATGAAGCAGGTTTTAACTTAACTTCGTGTTCTACAGAGGACTTACCTCTCTTGCCCGATCGCACGCTGTCGAATCTTGCCGTGCAAGCTCTATTAACACAACAAGAGTTGGCTTCGCTCACATTCCCAGTAAGCATTAATCAATGGGTCCGCAATCATCTCACGCCACTTACGAAAACAGACCTTTTAGCAGGAAGGGTTTTCACTGGCTGTAATGTAAAAAGGATTGACCTCGTTCCAGTAGAGCCTGATCAAAATGTATCGCACAGTGAAGTAATCCCTGCTGACTTTCGAGTCACCTACACCAATACAAACAATGACATTTGTGACGAGATCTTCGAAGCTACTATTCTGGCAGTTGGGAAGGAGCTCAATATTGAATTATCACTGCCACCGAACACACCCTATTTGTTCCGCATAGGGGCGATGCCATCAGATGATTGGGAAAGTAGCTTGGTGGCCGGATATCGTGAGATTACGAGAATATTTGCAGACTTAGGCGGGCGGCCAGAACTTGATCTTTACCGGCCAAAACGTCATTAAATCCAGCAAGTTTCATCAGCAGCAATCTAGGACTGTGTCATTCAATCGCCCCTTCGAGCGGAAAGCTCTGTTGACGAGCAGTCACCCGATTAGCCTATGCTAGGGAGAGTTTGGGGTATGCCAAACTCCACTGTACCTTTGTCCAAATACGTCGCGCTGAATTGTAATGGTGTCAAACGATAGTCATGTCCCAAGACCAGCCTGAAACCCAAAGTGCAGATCCGACTATTCAGTCACCTAATCCTGCGCCAACCCCTCATCCTGTTGATCGCCGCGCCCAGCAACGCTGTGATGGAGAGGTACAGCCTGAATCGTTGGGATTATCGCTTGATGAATTACTTCCTTCATTAAGCGAAAAAGAAGATGGAGAAACGTTCAATGACGTTGGAAGCCTCACCAGCGACCTAGAGGTTGAACTAAAAATTGAACTAGGACACACCCGAATCAAACTCGAAGAGTTTCTGCACCTCCGAAATGGAGCTGTAATCAAATTAGATGAAAGTACGAAAGAACCGGTTTGTATTTTTGCGAATGATCAGCTCATCGCTCGCGGTGAAGTTCAGTTACTGAAAAACCATTACTGCATCCGAGTCACGGAATTAATAGGCGCCTGATATCATGCGTACGCTAGTTTGGCTCCCTTTGGAATCACGGATATTTTCTCGCTTGGTTTCGAAATCAACCTCCCTTCTAAAGCAATTTCTTTGGAACATCCTCCAGGTTACCATTGGATGCGTCGTGCTCAGTGGGATGGCCTCTGCTCAAAATCCTTCAACCCCAAGTACGGACACCAGTCAGACGGCAATTATCCGTCCTGAAGCTAGTGTGACGCCGTCGACAAACCAGAAGATCGACGGGAGCAGCTTAAAAACGTCAAATCCAAACGACCAATTCCCCAGTCTTAACCCGAGATCCAACTTAAGTGGTCAGCAGAATACCAACACGCAGTTGCCGGGAATGTTTGGCCCGGCTGTTACCATGATTACGAGTCTAATGGTGGTTTTGGGCTTATTTGCCGCATTTGTTTGGTTCATTCGAAAGATTAACACCCAAAACCGACCGTCAAACCTTATCAATAAAAAAGTGGTGGAAACACTCGCCAGCCATTCCTTCGACTCCCGAACTCAGTTTCACTTACTTCGTTTCGCCGGCCATCTATTACTCGTGGCACAGACCGGCGGGACTTTTCAGACGCTGTGTGAAATTACGTCACAGGACGAAATCGAAGACATTTTGCAAAACTTTCAGAGTGAATTACCCAATGAATTCGCCAACGCGGCCAAGAGATTCAAAGCAGAGGGGTCCATCGACTGATCTGCAAAATACAATGACGAGGCGATGGGCTCCAATTCAGATTCACCCTTTTCAGTGGCACTAGAAACGTGCACTATTGATTGACTATCGTGTGAGGCAAATTGGTACAGTTGATTCATTAAGGTGTTCAGTCGATGAAACTCCTCCACATCGAACTCAATAGATCGAATAACTGAAAGCTCCTTTATTTTGCACCCGTGTGAACCATGCTCGATGTCTCTTCAAAGCTGAGTTGGAAATTATCCTCCTGGGTAATGATCTTTCGTACGGCGTTGGAAGAGCGTCTCGTTTATCGAGGCGATTTTGCGCTAGGCACTTTAATGCGTTTCTTGCCAATCATAACGCAGATCTTTTTATGGTTTGCAGTATTCGATGCAATTGACAAAAAGGGCGAAAATTCCCGTGGGACGATCGGTGGATTTAGTTTTGAGGAAATCGTAGCGTACTACCTGCTCACCATGTTGGGCCGAGCTTTCTCGAGCATGCCCGGCCTCGCGTCGGGTATTGCCAAACAGATTCGTGAAGGTGAAATCAAACGCTATCTCATTCAACCGATTGACTTGATCACTTTCCTATTACTCAACCGCGTTGCACATAAATTCGCATATTACGTCATCGCGGCGGGTCCGTTTGCATTAGTGTTCTTTCTTTGTCGAAATTATTTTGTCGATGGCTTGCCTAACCTGACAACAGTGATCGCTTTTATTTTATCTCTGATTATGGGATTCCTGATTGGTTTCTTTTTAGAAGCATCCATTGGAATGATTGGTTTCTGGTTTCTCGAAGTTTCGTCCCTACTTTTTGTCTACATGCTCTTTAGCTTCTTCCTTTCCGGCCACATGTTTCCTCTCACTCTGCTTCCTGATGGCATTGAGCAACTTGTAACTTTTCTCCCGCTTAAATATTTGGCATATTTCCCTGCCGCGATCTTCTTGCAGAAAATACCCGAGGACGAACTCTTTTATGAACTTGGACTTGAAGCTTGCTGGCTAGTCTTTTTCATTATCCTCTGTAGATTGGCATATTCCCGGGGCTTAAAGCGGTATAGCGGTTTTGGTGGATAGAATGCTCAACTTCAGAAAACAAAAGGAAGTTCAACCGAATTATGGAAAAGTTTTCCTGACATTCGCAAAGAACAGTCTGATCCGCGACATGACCTTTCGCACAAACTTCTTACTTCAATGTGTAAGTAGTGTGGGATGGACTCTAATGAATGTTGGATTCTATTTGATTCTGTTCCAATTCACCGACACGCTTGGCGCAGAGTCAGGATGGGATCGAGATAAATTCTTCTTGTTTCTTGCAACAACCTGGTTTATCAATAGCGTGGTGCAGGCTTTTTTCATGCCCAATGCTGAGGATTTCAGTGAATTAATTCGTACCGGCGGTCTAGATTTTGCTCTTCTAAAACCCATTGATACTCAATTTCTCATTTCATTCAGGAAAGTAGATTGGAGTTCACTTTCAAACTTTGCAGCAGGTATCGTCATCGCCTTCATTTCCCTCCGAAACTTAGCTATCCGAGAGACAAACCCAATGACACCCACAATCATTGAGGTGTCGCTCTACCTTATCTTTGTTTCCCTCGGGATAGCGATCATGTACAGCCTCATGATTTGCCTGAGCGCAACGAGTGTGTGGCTGGGAAGAAATCAGACGCTATACAATTTTTGGTTTTACATCACTAATTTCAGTCGCTACCCAATGGAAATGTATAACCGCGGCTGGGGTCGCCCGCTGTACGGATTATTCACCTTTGTCATTCCCGTACTCTTGGTGGTGAACGTGCCAGCTAGGATCCTTGCTAAACCACTCGACCCAAGAGATTTCAGTGAATGGTTATTAGTGGGTTGGTGCTTCATAGCCGCTCTGACCAGTGTTATCTTTAGTCGCTGGGTTTTCTTTCAAGCGCTCTCAAGTTACCGAAGTGCAAGCTCCTGAGTGTGTCTCCTCGATCGAATAATTCACTCCATCCGTATTGGAATGAGGTGAATATCTTTGCAGTGCAATCCATTAAAAACAGCACAATTTTAATTGCTCAAGACGCACCGACAGATGCGAGCCAGGTCAATAAACCAATTACCACAGCACACACCAAACAGGAAATAATAAAACCAACAAGATCCATCTTGGTTGGGCGAGTAAATTCCAAATCTGAATCAGGAAATATCTTACGGTTTGAAGCGATTTTTGGATTTACGTACGCCGCCTCAAGTTTCAAACGATCAATGGATGGATCAGCATCCACCGGGGTGTTCATCTTGGCGTAATACAAATCTAGGACCTTCTCGTCCTGTCGGCGTGTGAAATAGCTGAATAGGATCAAGATAATAAAGGGCAGAAGCAAGCGGGCGGGCAGCCGTAAAGTTTCTAAGGTCGCTTTTGAGGTCTTAGAAAGATCCATACCCAAGAAAGAATAGATCAAAAAATCCAAATTGAAGGCACCCAATCCTTTGATATCGCCCGCAGCTCTTTCAACCATAATTCGGACACCGTCAACCTCGGACTCAGAATCCAAGACGAAGCGAATCGAACCAACTTCTTCTCCAGTCTCATCGACCGCCTCGGCTCCACCTCTCCAGAAAACAGGAACACCCCCGGAGGTGACACTGACTGGGATCGGTTCCCCCAGAATTGCTTCTGGAGGAGAATTCCCTAACTTCTTGAGCTCCAAATTTAATTGCTGACTATTCTCATCCGCACCATCATACTTCTCATGTATTTTTTCACTTGCGAGAATCCATGCTTGATAGCGTGACACATCGGATTCAGTTGCCTGCCGAATAAATGTCTTTGTTACACGATCGGTAACAGCTGAAAATCGAGGATTAACTCGCAAATCTTTTTGCAGAATCGGAAGAACCACGGGGACGATAAAGAAGAGTAGAAGGGATGCAAAAATAGTGCCCCACACCGCAGTTCCATTGGATCGCCTCCAATACATCCCAATCCAAAACGGAGCTGCAAACAAGATTGGCAATTCCATTGCCATCTTGAATTGCCCAAAGACATCCGAATAAACCAAAGACACAACGACCGCGCCAACAATAATCAGCAATCCTGTGACTCGACCCACCAAAACATATTTCTTTTCATCTGCCTTGGGATTGATATAAGCAGCATAGATATTCCGAACTACTAGTGCAGACGTCACAATCATGTATGTATCAGCTGAGCTCATCATTGCAGCCAATAAACAAGCAAGCATCAGTCCAACGAGACCCAGATTCATCGGTCCAAGAATCTCTCGTGCTGCAACACCCCATACTTTATCGGGATCTGAGGCAATCTCAGTACTACCTGAAAGTAAAGCTAAAGCAATAAGTGCTGTAATTGCCCATCCGACGGTACACAGCCGCTTCAGGAAATTACCCACCACAAGACCAACCCTTGCCTCATTTTCAGATTTTGCAGATCCTCCCCCCGTCGCAATAAAGTGCGGTTGTACAACAATGCCAACCATACCCAACAACGATAGGGAGATAATGTATTGCAGAGGAAATTCCCCACTGCTTGGGCCTGCAAAGAGACTGAAATAATCCTCTGATATTCGGCCATGCATGATGCTGAAACCTTCCATCATGGTGGAGGATCCCTCGTCTGCAAATTTCGAGCATAAAAGCCACAGACCATAGGGAATCAACAATACTGATAGAATGAGGATGAATATCCCTTGGATTAGATCTGTCCAATAAGCAGCGGTCAGTCCACCCAGTACCCCATAGATCATGACCACGCCAGCGATAAGCGGAATGAGAGTATAGCTGAGGTCATAGCCAAATAGACCGGTCTCAAAACCAAGTAGTGGGACTGCGAACTTTGCAATCGCTGAAAACATGGTAGACAGATAAAACATATAGAAGACGATCGCAAAGAGGGTATAAGCCCCGCCTAACGCTCGAGATTCATAACGTTCAACAAACCAATCACCGAGAGTTAAGTGGCGCATACGCCGATACCAAACGGCTGTAATCCAGTAAATTGGAGTAACAAACAGCCACATCAGTGCAGACCAGACACCGCTCAGACCACTCGTCCAAACCGTGCGTCCTACCTGCACGGGCTCGTGTGCACCAGTGCCGGCACCGAACGCGGCAAAGGTTTGCATCAGCTTTCCAAATCCACGGCCACCCATGAAATAATCTTCCTGATCGTTCACGCGGCGCATGGCCCACAAGCCAATCAGAACCATTACTGCAAAATAACTCACCAAGACGATGTAATCGATCAATTGCATATCAACCCGACAGCTTGTCTGTCGCCCTCTACTCAAAACAGCAGTCTAAATCCGGAATGAACTCAAACTGAAAATCGTGTGATAAGAAGTATTCAGTCGGAAAGAGTAACGTTTTCGATATCCGCAGGCGAGCAAATTAGCAAACTTTGCTTGGTTTTATGGACAGTAGCTGGTCACGTTTCAATAATGCAGCAAAGACTCTTCAAATCCCTTTTATGCCTCGTAGATCATGCCGAGCATCTCCAGTAGCAAAAAATTCGACGAATTTCGCGAACGAGCAAGAGCGAATGGCAATAACCCGAGGGCGGTGTCGACTCATGGTGACTCCGCTTCAAGAACACGAAAATTAGGGACTCGCGAGCGAAATTTCACTGAATTATTCGCACAGTTCATCCGGCTCCTCGCAGGACATCGACGAAGGGTGTTGGTCGCGCTAGCGTTGCTAACGGTGGGAATCGGCCTACGTTTAATTCCACCACTAGGCACAAAATTAGCAATTGACTTAGCACTAACTCAACCTGCCAAGCAAGTCCCAACTTGGGCTGGGAGATTTATCACCAGCAATGACCCTCTCACCATTTTGGTTTCCATCGCGATAGGGGTAGTTTGTGTCACAGCCACAGCCACAGTCATCCACCTGACAAGTCGATGGATGGCCACAAAATCTGTCAACCTTGCTCAAATTAGTATTCGAAAAAGAGTTTTCGAACACTCTACCCACCTTCCAATGAATCTTGTTCATGATCTCAAAAGTGGTGGTGCCGCGAGTCTAATTCGTGAAGATGCAGGTGGTGTAGCTGATCTTATTTTTAGCATGTTGTACAACCCATGGCGGGCCATCGTTCAACTCTGCGGAAGCCTTGCCATTTTGATGCTGGTTGATTGGAAATTGATGCTGGGAGGGGCTATGCTTCTTCCATTGGTTTGGGTTAGCCACCGTACCTGGATCAATCGCATCCGACCACTGTACCGAGATATTCGAAAGCAGCGACAGATCATTGACGGAAGTGTGACAGAGACCTTTGGTGGTATCCGAATCGTCCGTACGTTCTCCCGCCAACGAAGTGAAACCGGCAGATTTGTCACCGAGGGCAACCTCTTAGTACGTGAGCAGCTATTTACTTGGTGGTGGACACGCATCATCGAAACCGTTTGGGAGGTAGTCATACCCCTCGCCTCCACAGCGCTCCTACTCTACGGAGGATATCAAATCATTCAATCAGAGCTCACTCTTGGTGATTTGATGATGTTCTTGGTCTATTTGACGATGCTTCTAGATCCTCTGGCAACCTTAGCGGCGAGTGCAGCAGGATTCCAAAATAATCTGGCAGGGCTGGATCGAATTCTCGATTTATTGGAGGTCGAGAAAGAGCTACCGACAAGCGCCGATGCCATGAAGGTTAGCAAGCTCTCAACAGCGGGTCATGTCGAACTGGAGAACGTATCGTTCAGTTATCCAAATACCGAACAGGAGGTGATCAGCAATATCTCACTTAAAGTTAAACCCGGTAACACTGTAGCGCTCGTCGGCAAGAGCGGGGCAGGGAAGACAACACTCACAAACATTATTGCAAGATTTTATGATCCCAGTTCGGGTAGCGTAAGAATTGATGGCAGGGATCTACGTGATATTGAACTCAATTCTTATCGTCAACTTCTGGGTATCGTTGAACAAGATGTCTTTTTGTTTGATGGAACAATCCGCGAGAACATTGGATACGCCCGTCGCAATGCCAGTGACAAAGAAATTCAACATTCCGCAATCATGGCAGCTGCAGACTCATTTATCCAGCGACTGCCAAAAGGATATGAATCACGAATTGGTGAGCGCGGAGTCAAATTATCTGGTGGACAACGACAGAGAATCGCTATAGCACGGGCCATTTGTGCAGATCCGAAAATTTTAATTCTCGATGAAGCCACCAGCAACTTAGACAGCGAGAGCGAACAAATGATTCAACAGAGCCTAAAAACTCTGCTGAAAAATCGGACATCATTTGTGATCGCCCATAGGCTGAGCACAATAAAGCAAGCCGATCTAATAATTGTTCTTGATGAAGGCAGGATAGTTGAACAGGGTAGCCATCAGTCATTATTGGAATCTAACGGCATGTATCGTGAAATGATTCAAAGACAAACCACTTCGTGAATGCCAAAGTTGGCAGCCGGTTATCCCACTAATATACCCCTGCACGGTACACGTTGGGGATGAATCCTGAGTGACCTTGAATACTAGCGTTGATAGATGGGCAAAAATGACTGATCTAACTGCAGTATGATCAAATTGCAGGCAGTCACATAAACAGGATCGATCTGACCTTCCCAGTAACCGTCAGGACGCTGCTCACTGACAATTCGATCATATAGTCGGTCCCGAAAGGGAACCCATAACTCATCACCCTGTCGATACACCACTTGACTGTAATAGAGATAGGTATAGTGCCAATGCCCAAAGGCTCTCGTGCCATCACTAATATCGTGTAGCGAGCCTTTCGCGTAATCAAACATTTCAGGAACGTATTCGCTGTCATAGTCGCCAGCATTGTAAAGGGCAGCGAGGGCTGCCGCAGTAATTGCGGGTCGGCTCGTTCCCATTTGCTGACTGCTGTAACTGATTCCCCCGTCAGCATTCTTGCATCTGTAAATGTATTCTTTCGCGTTCTCAATCACTTCACCACTGACGGGTATTCCTGCATTTCGACACCCCCGTAAGCCTTGTACCTGAGTGATCGTTGTTGAACCTTCGTCAAAGTTATTACCTTCTTTTGCTGAAACATATCCCCATCCCCCAGCCTCAGTCTGAGCTCCCCCACTGAACTCAACAGCACGCGTCAGCACATCAACAAGCTCATTACGACGATCAATCAAGCCTTCTTCACCGAGAACTTGAGATAACATCAGCATCGCGAATCCATGCCCATAGGTATACCGTGAATCCGTCTGAGGGTCACCGATTAGACCATTATCTCTACTTTTTGAGATGAGGAAATCCGCGACCCTCGCAATGCCACGTGAGTAGGGACCTTGAGTGGTTGTACTACCACTCGCAATTAATGCAGTACCAGCGAGAGCTGCCAGAGCTGTCGGATAGACTTGGGTGTTCCATTGCCCTCGAGAAGATTGCGTTCGACTCAACCAATCTAATCCCTTCTTGATGGAATCCTTCCAGCGGTTCTGATTTTGGGTCGCCGGTGACGCCTGCGCGGGACTATCCGTCAAGGAATTGACTAGAGCCGCGGCTGTCGCTATTTGTAGCCAAACTCGCCTCCTCAGAATTGGCTTCTCTAGGTTGCGAATGACCTTAGGTTTATCAGGATTGGAATCGGATAATGCCATCACCATGTTCCGTAATAAAGTTGCAATCTCAAAATGGACTCTGATGCCTCGGGTTTACCTTTGGTAACTCTCTACCTAAGTATAGATCCATTCCAAGCTAAAAAGGTCATCTAAATGATCCTTCCGCGTTAAAGAAGGGACGGATGCTGTCCCCGTTTTCGTTGACAACTTCGACAAAAAAAGGTGCTCCGCTGGGCCTGAACAATTCTCTGAATGACTCCCTCGGCACACCTTAAACAAGATTTTCCCTCTCGATCATAAACACGATGACACTGCTGGTAGCTCCCCTCACCGTTAATCGCGTTTCTGTAAGTACCGTCACTTAATGTACTACCCTCATACTTGATGGCAGCTTTCAGTATGACCCGGGTGGCAGACGCAATACGCACCCACTGCTTAAGGCTTAGGCGATTACATTGAGTTCTTGGATCAACGCCAGCAAGAAATAAAATTTCCGCTGCATAGATGTTCCCTATTCCCGCAACCAATCCTTGGTCGAGTAACGCTACTTTGATGGCTCTGCTACTCTTCGCAAACCTCTCAAGAAATAATTTATCGGTCATTTCCAACGCATCGGGTCCCAAACGACGCTTCAAATCGCTTTGATACTGATCCTCATTCATCAATCGAATGGTACCCAAACCCCGACGATCCCAAAATAAGAGCTTTTTTGTTCGACGATTAGCTGACTTTGCATGCTGTGTATCCAACTTCTTTCTACTTCGATGGAATAAGACTTCGAACCGAAGGTGGGTAAGGTTGGGAGGGTTCTCCAGCATCACCAGGCCTGTCATCCTTGGCTCGATGACCAGCAAATATTTCTCATCAAACCAAATTAAGACGCGTTTTCCCAATCGAGTCACCCCAGTCACCGTCCGTTGGCCTAGAGTTTGCGATATTTCACCTATTTCAGGAGTGACACTAATGGGCTTCAGACCACAGGGGATCAGTTTAACCCGATGAACCTGATACCCCTCGATGGAGCGTATTCCCCGGCACATCGTTTCAACTTCGGGTAATTCCGGCATTTACACATCCTAATATCGGTGGATTTTCTCTACGGTACAAAGCCGAGCGACTCTTTTGGACCCCTCTGTGGTACTCTATGGATTCGGCGATAAACTGTTCGTTTAGCGTTGACTCTCGTTCTCACCGAACTCAGAATCGCCGGTGATGGTGAGCTCGGTAATGCGGTCACTTGCGACGAGGATGGAATATCTCGGCGTCACTATCGAATGTAAGTGTTGGATTCCATAAAAAATCCTTAAATCACTCAATCTTCAATCGAAAAGTCTCTCTCAGAAAACGAACGCTAAGCACTACTGGCGGAAAGCAGCACATCATGAGCATCGCACCGGATCCCACCAAAGCAACCACCTCAGTACCTGATCCTCAGGGTCGGTTCGGGAAGTTTGGCGGGCGATTCGTGCCGGAAACTCTAACTCGAGCCCTGGAAGAACTCTCACACGAGTATGAGCGAGCAAAAAAAGATCCTGAATTCCAAAGTGAGCTTTCGGAATTGTTAAAGGCCTTCGTAGGTAGACCCAGTCCTCTTTATCATGCAAAGCGGCTCACGGAAGCGGCAGGAGGAGCTCAAATCTGGCTTAAGAGAGAGGATCTTAATCACACAGGCGCACACAAAATCAATAACACTCTGGGCCAAGCCTTACTCACTTTGAGAATGGGAAAAACTCGGGTCATCGCCGAAACTGGTGCGGGACAACACGGTGTCGCCACCGCCACAGCTTGCGCACATTTTGGATTGCCGTGCGTTGTTTACATGGGAAGCGAAGATATCCGACGACAGAAACCCAATGTCTTTAGTATGAAGCTAATGGGTGCGGAAATTCAGGCAGTAGAGAGCGGTTCGAAAACTTTACGGGATGCAGTGAATGAGGCGATGAGAGATTGGATGTCTTCTGTAGAGGATACTCACTACATCATCGGCAGTGTGATTGGTCCACACCCGTTTCCTATGATGGTGCGAGATTTTCAATCCGTTATCGGCAGCGAAGCTCGAGGGCAATGCCTAGAAATTTTCGAGAAGCTCCCCGATTGCGTTGTTGCATGCGTGGGAGGTGGGAGTAACGCAGCGGGTATGTTTTACCCGTTTGTTGATGATCAAGAAGTGAGACTGGTTGGCGTGGAAGCAGGTGGACGTGGTGCAACACCCGGTGATCATGCTTCGCCGTTGTCATTTGGAAGCCCAGGTGTCCTACACGGTAGCTACAGCTACGTGATGCAGGATGAAGATGGGCAAACCTGTGACGTGCATTCGATGAGTGCTGGGCTTGATTACCCAGGTGTTGGCCCCGAGCATAGCTACTGGAAAGACAGCGGCAGAGTCAACTACTTAGAATGTGGTGACGATGCTGCAATGAGTGCTTTTGATCAACTTGCGAGAACTGAGGGCATTATCGCCGCACTGGAATCCAGCCACGCGATTGCTAAGGCACTAGAGATTGCCGGTACAATGTCGCGCGATCAACATCTGCTGGTATGCCTTTCGGGACGAGGCGATAAGGATGCGATGGAGATTGCAAGACTACGCGGGGAAGACTGGTAAAGAACGCGGTAGGATCCAATGTCAATGAATCACTTCGTCCGTGATTTCTATTCGGATACCTAACACACAACGATAGGCAACATGACAAAAATCACTTGGTTGGGACATGCTTCTTGGCTGATTGAAACCGCAGATCATTGCATTCTGTTGGATCCATTTCTCATTGACAATCCATCGGCAACCGCTAAGCCTGAGGACTTTCAGGATTGCACACACATTCTTGTCTCACATGGACATTTCGACCATATCTCTGATGCTGCGGCCATTGCTTCGCAATCGGGAGCAACTGTTATTTCAGGATTCGAAATAGCACAATGGTTCGCCGAGAAGCATCAGATTAAAGAAACCGTAGGAATGAATATCGGGGGAAAAATTTCCCTACCCTTCGGTAGGGTTCAAATGGTCCCGGCATTGCATAGCAATAGCCTGCCCGATGGATCACCAGCTGGCTCCGCATCTGGTTTCCTTTTGACTATTGCAGGCCGACGTATCTACTTCGCATGTGACACAGCTTTTTTTAGTGATATGTCTTACTATGCCAAAGGAGTAGATCTGGCTGTTCTTCCTGTCGGTGACCTATTCACAATGGGGATCTCGGATTCCATCCATGCCATAAAAACCATCGAACCGAAAATGGTGTCACCTTCTCATTATGGGACTTGGCCACCCATCGCAGTTGACATCCAGCAATGGAGTGAGAGGGTAAAGAGCGAGACGAAGGCTGATCCCAAAACACCGGCCGTCAATGATTCGATTCATCTGCCTGCTTAAAATTGAATAATGAATACAGCCGAAGCAAAGCCTAGCGGAATCGTCAAGAAGGTCGCTCTGGTCACCGGAGCTGGGTCAGGCATCGGACGAGCTGTGACTATCCGATTGATGGAAGAAGGCTACTCGGTAGCCCTTGCTGGTCGGCATCTTGATTCGCTCAGAGAAACGATACAGTTAGCAAACTCGGATCATGATCTTGCGATAGCGGTACCAACCGATGTGACAAAGGAAGATAGTGTCAAGGATCTTTTTACAGCAATCAAAAACAGATGGGGTCGACTGGATCTGTTATTTAACAATGCTGGAATAGCATCGTTTGCGACTGACTTTGATAAGATTTCTCTTGAGCACTGGAACGAGGTTGTTGCGGTCAACTTGACTGGTGTCTTTTTAACCAGTCGATTCGCCTTCCATTTAATGAGGAAACAGAGCCCGAGGGGTGGCAGGATCATCAACAACGGATCCATTTCTGCAGCAACACCTCGACCACTTTCTGCTCCATACACAGCAACCAAACATGCGATCACAGGACTCACCAAGTCTCTGGCACTCGATGGCAGGGACTACGACATCACCTGTGGGCAAATAGATATTGGTAATGCTGACACGGCGATCGCCAAGAAGATGAAGGACGGTATTCTTCAAAGCAATGGAACCATTCAAACTGAACCAACTATCGACGTGCAATGTATAGCAGACGCAGTTCTTACCATGGCGAGTATGCCCCCTGATGCTACAGTCTTTCAAATGACTGTCATGGCAGCAAAAATGCCGTTTGTTGGACGCGGTTGAATCGATTCATCTTCGAAATACAACACTTCTAGTCAAGAATATGACGCCAAAGCGGTGATGCCGGGAAAACGGCGACACGGAAACCGTGTAGACTTGTAGCCAGATCATATGGAAGAACGCCGTGAATTCCAGGGGAAAGATATCTTCCAGGCGATATTCAATTTATGCAACACACTATTAATCGTACTCCCGATGAGACGCTCTCTTTTAATTGCATCACTGACTCTGATTTGGCAATTTTCTTTACCTAGCCAAGAAACGGAATGGAAACTACAGCCTCTTCAACACAATCAGGCTGACCTAACGGTCGACCTGGGTGTAGGACTCTGGGCTTGGCCAATGCCTTTAGACTACGATCAGGATGGGGATCTAGATCTTCTAGTTGCCTGTCCTGATAAGCCATCCAATGGTGTCTATTTTTTTGAAAACCCCACGCAAGATCCCAAAAATCGATATCCCATTTTTAGGCCGCCAGTACGAGTAGGTAAAGCTGGACACAATTACCAGATTAGCTATGTCAACAATCAGCCAAGGATTCTTAAGCCAGGGTACGAATTCTTCAGAGACCCAAATAACGGGGTCTTTAATTTTGAGAAGCCAAATCGGATTTATCCGCGATCTAACGTTCACCTCAACGCAGTGAGAGGGAACATGTGGCGCTACGTCGACTACGATGGGGATGATGATCAAGATCTTATCGTTGGAGCCGGTGATTGGACGGATTACGGTTGGGATCATGCATACGATGCCAATGGCAGGTGGATGAATGGCCCGCTACATGGTTTCGTTTACTGTATTGAAAATACTGGCTCAGATACTGAACCTCGTTATGCTAGCGATCCAAGAAGAATCAAGGCCGGCCAGGCAGATCTTGATGTCTATGGATGGCCATCGCCAAACTTTGCTGACTTTGACCAAGATGGTGATTTAGATCTTATCTGCGGCGAGTTCCTCGATGGTTTTACCTATTTCAAAAATGAGGGATCAAAAACGTCTCCACAATACTGCACTGGCATCAAATTAACCGCTGACAATGGCGAAAGATTAGCCATGGAGCTTCAGATGATCACGCCCACAGCAGTTGACTGGGATGCAGATGGTGATTTGGATTTGGTAGTTGGGGACGAAGATGGGCGAGTTGCTCTGATTGAGAACACTGGCAAATTGGATGCTCATCAAATCCCTCTCTTTAAAAATCCCGTCTACTTTCAACAACAAGCAGACACGCTCAAGTATGGTGCTCTAGCTACCCCATTCGCTTATGACTGGGACCACGATGGTGATGAAGATATTCTTTGCGGAAATACAGCTGGTCAGATTGGCTGGTTTGAAAATCTTGGAACCAATGATAATGGTGACATCATGTGGTCCGCACCGAACCACCTGAAGATAAAAAATCAATCACATCGAAATGCAAATGACAGCGAGTGGCCGCAGTTTAGGATCGTCGCCGGTCAAAATGGATCGATCCAAGGCCCCTGCGAAGCAAAATGGGGATACACCACATTCAGTGTCGGTGACTGGAATAATGATGGTAGAGCCGAAATCCTCTACAACTCGATTCTGTCCAAAATGGGTCTGCTTACCCAAGATGGATTGGATGTGATCGAATCTACATTTTCTTTTGACAAAGATGAAACAGCAGCGGAGTGGTACTGGTGGAAAAATAGTGGAAAGGGATCACTGACACAGTGGAGAACTACTCCTTATGCCGTTGACTTTGATCAGGACGGAGAGATCGAGATCATTGCATTGGATCAAGAGGGATTCCTCGTCTTACGAAAACGCAATCAAAGTCCGAAGCGAATATTCATCGATGAAGACAATCTCCCATGGCAGCTGAATGCAAAAACATGCGGCGGATCTGGCAGGGTAAAACTCACCGTCACAGATTGGGATCAAGATGGAAAATTTGACATTATTGTCAACTCGGAAAACGCGACGTGGTACCGCAATTGCGGCCAGCGGAACAACCAGATTGTGCTTAAAAAAATCGGCAATCTCGCTCATCGGAATGTAGCGGGACACACGTCGAGCCCAGCGATATGCGACTTCGATGCGGATGGCAAACCGGACTTATTGGTGGGTGCTGAGAATGGCAGAATCTACCACATACGACATGAAGACTGCATTCAATATACTCAAGATCAGTTACAACCAAGAGAGCCAGCAAAAACAGCAGATCTCCCCTTTAATGGTTATGTCAAAGAAGAGTTTGTTTTCACCAAAGCAAGTTTTCCACAATGCCATGCATCAACCATTTGTGAGACCTCCCGTGGTCTCGTTGTTGCGTGGTTTGGTGGCACTGCAGAAAAAAATAAAGATGTAGGCATCTGGGTGAGCTACCACGATGGATCTCGCTGGTCGTCCCCCAGAGAATGGGCGAATGGAATCCAGCATACCCAGCTTCGACATCCATGCTGGAACCCCGTCCTCTTTCAACCTTCCGGTAACCAACCCTTGCTACTGTTTTTTAAAGTAGGGCCCGATCCCCAGCGTTGGTGGGGTGAAATGATGGTGAGCTATGATCGCGGTCGCACATTCAGAAATCGAATCCGACTTCCCGAAACTATCGATGGACCTGTGA
>JAYYHM010000340.1:0-3071 GCA_036148415.1 Planctomycetota bacterium | reverse complement strand
AGTTGCAGATGCGGTTGGAGAAGGCATCATTCCGAAAGATCAAGCCGAAGACCTTGTCTGTGTTTGTGGTGTCTTCATTCACCCAGCAGCAGAAGATGACGAGAAGATCTACAACTATAACTACGAAGCGACCAAGCAATCGCTGATCCACGCGATGGGCAGTAAACCCTCTGCAGATGAAATGTTAGAAAAGAAAGATTCTGCTGCTCATCCTTTCAAAGGTTTCTAGACAGCGTTTTTTTATGAGATCTAAATAAAAGGCTTTCCGGTTCTTACAACCGGAAAGCTTTTTTTACGATCCAACCCCTACAATTTCCTCCACCTCGAGACCGGTTATCCCTGAAATAAAACGGATACCTTCATGCCATCACGAATCCTCTTACAACTCGACACGGATCCACATCCAAGCTCCTTTGACTCGGTCGTGGCAATTGATTCGGGTGTCGACCATCTCTTGCAATATGGCAATGTGCAGGCGGAATCCGTCACTTCTCTTGTCCATGGTGCCATGTTCACACGAGGTGGTGAAGATCTAAGTCAAACAGCTATCTTTATCGGTGGATCGAATGTTCACGCTGCAGAAGAGCTGATGAAATCGGTTTCGAAGGTATTCTTCGGACCGGTGCGTGTATCGGTGATGCTGGATGCAAACGGCTGCAACACAACTGCCGCTGCTGCCGTGGTTGCTGCGAGTCGCCACATCTCACTTCGAAACGCCACTGCACTCGTGCTCGGTGGAACCGGTCCCGTGGGACAACGCGTGGCACAACTGCTTGCTTTGGATGGTGCGAAAGTCACACTAACAAGTCGAACACAGACGAAAGCAGATTCGATTTGCGGAGAAATACAGAACAGAGTGCAGGATGCACCCAATCTGACGGGAATGACGTCGGAAACACTTCTTTCAGATCCTCATTTTCTCAGTCAGCAACAGATCATCATCGCATGTGGAGCTGCTGGCGTTGAATTGCTGAATGAAGAGCAGATTCAGAGACTTTCAAACCTCAGGGTCGCGATTGATCTCAATGCAGTTCCGCCAGCAGGTTTAGGGGGAATTGGGGTGGCCGATAAAGCGAAACCTATCGCGTCGGGTGTAGGATATGGAGCCATCGGAGTTGGCGGACTGAAGATGAAAACCCATCGAGCTGCAATTACTTCTCTTTTCACTTCCAACGACCAGTCGCTCGATGCCGTTGAAATCTACAAAATCGCAAAAGACATCGGATAGCCCGGAAACTGTCTCACAATTCACCGGGAGATACCTCGCGACAAGTTTTTCAGTATCACCTGCTCGAAGTGGTGAAGATAAAATCTTCTTGCAACAGGCGACGTCAGTGTTCCCCGAACCAAAGCTCTGGTGTCACAAACTCGATGCTGTTCCCTGCAGGATCACGACAATAGATCGATTGACCACCACTGGGCCATGACACTTCGGACTCAATGGCAACTCCGAAAGACAACAATCGATCTCGGATACCCTTCAGCTGATTAGCAGGTACGGCAAATGCGAGATGCCCAGAGCCCTCTGCACCGTGCTTTGGTATTTCATTACCGGAAATCGTGATCGTTTCTGATGAGGTTGCTTTGGCACAAAACAATAGTAGCATTCCTGTAGAAAGCCGGTAAAAGCGGTGCCTTCCGGGCTGATGTGAAAACAGAGTCAAGCCAAGAATGTTCTCATAAAAGTGGCTGCAGGAATCGAGTTCTTCGCAGTACAGAACACTTTCGAGAATTGCATCTGGAGGTTCATATGCATGAATATGCTTCGAAGATCTCAATCCATCAACCTTTAAATTTTTGAGATTATTTTTCAAATAGGGATGACTCATTCATTTGACGTTCCAGCGGTTTCCTTTAATGTCGATTCAAAAAAACGAACCGAACGATCAATAATATCTCTCATCGGCTCTCTTGCTCCCCGAAAGCCATGGTCCCCATCAACGACCACGTGAAGCTCCGATTGCACGCCTGCTTTCCTTAACGCTGCATCCAATAACTGGCTTTGGCCAAGAGGAACAAGTCGGTCTTTAGATCCATGGAGGTGGAGAAATGGAGGATCCCCTTTGGTGATGTATGTGATTGGGTTCGCTCTTTGAACCAAAGTTACATTTTCCTGAATTGCTCCACCGATAAACCTTGACTCGGGAGAATCGGGAGCATCATGGTCGATTGCACCCTTTACATCATTCATTCTCAAGAAATCACTCGGTCCAAACCAATTGCACACTGCTTGGACTTTAGAAGACATCTCTTTCGAAACAGGATGCAAATCTAGCGTTTGATCATCTCCGGTTGTTCCAAGCATGGCAACCAAATGGCCACCGGCAGAAGAACCCCACGCACCCAGGCGGTCGGGGTCAATTCCAAAACGAGCTGCATGTTTTCGCAAAAAGCTAACCGCAGCTTTGCAATCCACCACAGCCGCCGGAAAGATGGCTTCACCGCTTAAACGGTATTCGACCGATGCAACTGCGAACCCTCTGGTCAATAGAATCTTTGAGGGACCGGCTCCATTCTTGGACCCTGATTTCCAGCCCCCTCCATGAACCCAGACCACTAAAGGCAGCTTGGATTGCGTAGCAGGACGGTAGAAATCAAGATGCAACTCTCTATCCCCTACCCGCTCGTAGACAACATCTCGCTCCACTCGCGTTCCGGCAGGAACTCGCTCGCGATTGGATCGTAACTCAACGCGTTGTCCCTGCAAGGAATCAGCCCAAGACATGATGACTCCCAAGCTAAGGCAGAGCAACCCATATTGAAGCACCCTACGCAATACCATAATCGCTCTCTTCATGAATCGGAAAGGAAAGACCTGTTCGTTTCCGTAGTCTACAGGTTATCAGTCATCCCTGTGGCCACAAAGCAATATTAGAACCAGGACGCTCTAGAATACGATTCAGAGTAGGCAACAGCACCAACCGAAAAAATGCGTCTCAGATTGTGCAATTGCCATTGAATTACTGAGACTTCATTTTTTTTTGAAGATCATACCTACGATTGAAGAGCTGAGGGTCGAATGGGTTATGAACGACCGGTAGTCGAGACGGATAAACCTGAGCCTGATTAAA
>JAYYHM010000339.1:0-4032 GCA_036148415.1 Planctomycetota bacterium | reverse complement strand
GCAGATGCAAGACAGCTGATCGATGAAGCATTGGATTCCGGAAAGAAGTTCAAGGATACCGAATCACTTCTCACCGCCATCTATCAGAGAAGTCAATGATTACGAGCAGGAGTAAGCTACCGGTCACTCGCGAGCTTCACTAGAGTAATCGATCTGCAACCCAACCAATAAATTGAAATCGGTTTGAATCAACGAATCCTCACTGCTCGTGATCCCAAACTGCTAATATGCCTTCGCAAAAATCGCCCTCTTTTCCGCTGGCTTGCCAGTTGAAAAACAAGTGCCCGCCTCATCATTATCTGCGATGGGTACACATCGAATTGTAACCTTTAATTCCTTCAAAAGAGGCTCAATCGACTGCTCATCGGCAAAGTGGCAATTCGCAAAGCCGCCGTGAAATTCACTTTCGTTGGTTGCGGTGAAGAAATCTCTGAATTCGGACTCATTATTGATATCGTGCGTATTATCCACTCTTAGCTTTAACGCTCGGTCAAATAGATCCTGCTGCATTTCACCGAGAATAGCTGGTGCTTGCATTACAAAATCATCTCGATTCATACCAAAGCTTTTGGATTGATCCCGTCGCCCAACAAAAACTGAATCCTTCTCCATATCTTTGGGACCAACCTCGATGCGTATCGGTACACCTCGCTTGACGTGATGCCATTTTTTCTCACCACCGCGCATATCACGATCATCGATTGCGACTCGTAACGGTGAATCTAGAAATGACTTAGACGACAGCGCGTCTTTGAGAGATTCAGCGTAGTTCAGGATGTCCGCTCTCTGTGAATCATCACGGTAAATGGGGAGAATAACAATCTGGTCCGGAGATAATCGAGGTGGGAGCACGAGTCCATCATCATCACTGTGGTTCATGATCAGAGCTCCAACCAATCTTGTCGAAACACCCCAGCTGGTTGTCCACGCATATTGGCGTTCCCCATTTTCAGCTTGAAACATGATGTCTTGCGCTTTTGAGAAATTTTGCCCTAGGAAGTGGCTGGTCCCTGCTTGCAACGCTTTTCTATCTTGCATCATTGCTTCAATGGAGAGCGTTTCAATGGCTCCGGGAAATCGCTCTGCTGGTGTCTTGCTTCCAATGATGACAGGCATAGCCATCCAGTTCTGAGCAAAATCCGCATAGACTTTGATCATCTGCTCTGTTTCAGCAATCGCCTCTTCAGAAGTAGCATGAACCGTATGCCCCTCCTGCCACAAAAACTCTGCTGTCCTCAAGAACATTCGTGTTCGCATTTCCCACCTAACCACATTCGCCCATTGATTAATCAGAATGGGTAAATCGCGATGACTCTGCACCCACTTCGCGTAGGTAGCTCCAATGATGGTTTCGCTGGTTGGGCGAACAATTAAAGGTTCTTCCAATGCTCCGGCCGGTCTCAGGCCGCCCTCCGGATCAGGCTCCAAGCGATGATGAGTGACCACCGCACATTCTTTTGCGAAGCCTTCAACGTGCTCAGCTTCCTTTTCAAGAAAACTCATAGGGATGAAAAGCGGAAAATATGCATTCTGATGACCAGTAGCTTTGAACATATCATCCAAAGCTCTTTGCATATTTTCCCACAGACGATAGCCCCAAGGCTTGATTACCATACAACCCCGAACGGGCGAACTCTCTGCGAGATCAGCCGACCGAATCACTTGTTGATACCACTCGGGATAATCCTCAGCACGAGTGGGCTGAATTGCAGTTTTTGGTGCTTTGGGCATTTTCTTCTGAGTCAAAAATTACGTGAATAAAAGTACTTGGAATTTCTAAAAAGAGCTACATGATCAATCAGGTATTACGACAGCAAAAAAATGGACTGAGACGATGCGAGCGAACAACGTTCTGCGTCTTGAAAAGCTACAGATTCTTGCTTGGTTTAGCAAATATTAACAGGTCTAAGACTCCGCAAAATGTTGGCCTCTTACGTTGAATGATCATGTTGCAGTTAGCACTCAGGGCGACACGAAAGATCCAAAGACCTCTGAGAAGCTGTGGACAATGACTCTTTTACCTGTTCCTAATACGCTGTGTCGAAAACTCATCCATTATCTTCAGTTCTTGCTGACGATCCGTTCTGTCAATTATCTCCTGCCTACGATCAATAAGCTGCTCAATCTTCTTAAGCTCAAGGTCGGCCTCGACTAATTTGCTGCGTCGCATATTTGATTTTTCCATTAATTTCTCATGCTCTAATCGCAAGGAATCCTGCGTCTCTCTCAATTGCAATTCGTAGCGGTGGAATTCAAGAAGTCGATCAACCGATAACTCGCCCTCTCTGCTTTCACGACTGAAATCATGTAGTGAGTCACGCTCTTGTTGAATCTGTTCGATATTCCTCCTAGTCTGATCCATTTCGGATTCAAGGCTCGCCAAAGCTTGAATCATGCTTTGGCGCTGATATTCCCGCCACTTACGAACAGATTGAAGTTGCAACTCTCTTTTTTCCATATCACGTGATCCCAGAATTCAATTCAAAGATCCGCCGAGGTCCCGATCGGATCAAATTGCGAAGTGATCAAACTTTGAGATGTGCCGGTTTTATGGGCCAGGGAATTTACCAATTCAATTAACATGCTCTGCGAATCAAGCAAATCGACCGATTCACTCGAATCCTGAGTAGAAAATTTCTTGAATAGTTCATGTACTAAGATAGCTGCGTCAATAGTTTCATCGCTGCCTTTACGGTAAGCCCCTATAGTGATTAGGTCTGCATTCCTTCTGTATATTGCCATCAGTCTTCTCAGCTCACCAACCGCGTCAGCGAGTGCTTGATCAACCAGCCTTGGTTGCAAGCGGCTGATTGATTGCAAAAGATCGATCGCAGGATACATAAACTCTTCGGCGAGATCACGGCTCAGTACAATGTGACCGTCGAGAAGCCCTCGCAGCGAGTCAGCGATGGGTTCCTGTTGATCATCACCCTCCACCAAAACGGTATAGAAGGCGGTGATTGCGGCATTAGCATCACATCCCGTTCTTTCAAGCAATCTCGGTAAAGCCTGGAAAGCGCTGGGTGGATAACCTTTTGTCGTGGGTGGTTCCCCCGATGCCAAGCCTAGTTCGCGCTGTGCCATTGCAAAACGGGTGATCGAATCAAAAAGTAGTAAAACATGGTGGCCCTCATCACGAAAAGACTCAGCGATTGAGGTTGCTGTCCATGCGGCGGAAACCCGTTGCGCTGCCGGTTTATCGCTCGTTGCGACTACAACAACACTTCGTGACAATCCTTCATCTCCGAGAATATTTTGGATGAACTCTTGGACTTCTCGGCCACGTTCTCCGACCATGGCGATGACAATTCGATCAGCCTCAGAGCCATTAGCGAGCATTCCGAGTAAAGTACTTTTTCCGATTCCTGATCCTGCAAAAACCCCAAGCCGCTGACCACGACCACAAGTCAAACAGGCGTCAATCAGCTTTACACCTGTTTTAAAAGGATGATTGATCGGTCGACGGTCTAGAGATGCCGGAGGTTCTCGCTCTGCTTTGATACTACTCAGATCTGATGGAAGCTTCTGGCCATCCAGCGGTTGACCAAAAGCGTCAACCACCCGACCGCACAACGAGTCACCGACCCGAAGATATTGTTGATAATCAACTAATTCAACCGTATCACCAGGAGCTACCGATTCCAGGGACTCCAGCGGTGACAAGATTGGGTTCAATCCCCTAAACCCAATCACACGCCCTTTGACCTGCTTTCTCGATTGCGTTGTAAGAAGACATATGGCTCCCAGTGGAACACTCATTCCTTCCAATTCAATCGCATCTCCCGTCACCGCAAAAACTCTGCCGACCATCTTAAAGACTGCGGTCTCACTAATTCGATCCTCCAGACAGGCTCGACGAGGAAGCGTCGGCAGTTTCAGGGCTTCAATTTTTCTTTTCCGGCTCACCGATTAAGCACCTCGGATAAGCGGTTTAACTGGGCAGTTAATCCTGCATGGATAGATCCACCGGACTGTGTGATCGTTACACCATGCAAATCTACCCTAGAATCAGCCACCACCTCGACCTTCTCA
>JAYYHM010000338.1:0-4061 GCA_036148415.1 Planctomycetota bacterium | reverse complement strand
GATGAGAACACAATCATTGTTTATAGTGCCGATAATGGTTACTACATGGGTAATCGCGGATTGGCGGGGAAGTGGTCGCATTACGATGACGCATTACGCGTACCCATGATCATCTTTGATCCACGTGTCGACCCTTCACATCGAGGACAGGTGAGTGAGGCGATCGCTCTGAACCTTGATCTTCCGGCAACGATTTTAGATTGGGCGGGAGTGAAGGTTCCCGACCGATATCAAGGGCGAAGCCTGATGCCGATTGTCTCAGATCGTGAGCCTCCCGATTGGCGAGAGGAATCTTTTCACGAGCACTTTGCTGTTCGGAATCGTATTCCCGCTTTCGAAGGGATTCGAAATACAAGATTCAAATACGTCCGTTACGTTGATAACGACAATTACGAGTTTTTACATGACTTGCAAGTGGACCCAGATGAACTGGTCAACTTTGTATCAGATCCTCGCTATGCCGATACGCTAGCTGAAATGCGTCAGCGCACGGATCAACGTATTCATGATCTAGGTGGGCCGCTTCAACCTCTCTCAGGCAGCTTTAATCCATCGACCTCATCTCATCCAGAAGCTTCGGCCTCGGTAGGCTCAAGACCTGACAGTGAGGGGTTTGTTTCAATTTTTAATGGGAAGAGTTTGCAAGGATGGAGTGGTGATTCGAAGTACTGGTCTGTCAAAGATGGAGCGATTACGGGCACCACCGATGGTACGCTGAGGATGAATCGCTTTCTCACCTGGAAGTTTTCCACAGTCAGAAATTTTGAACTCAAGGTGAAGGTCAAGGTGAGTACGGGAGGTAATAGCGGAATTCAATATAGGGGCATGAGTCGGCCTGATCTCGGTTTGGACGTGGTCACTGGATATCAATGTGATGTGGTGGCTAAAAATCCGAACTACAACGGAATGCTCTATGAGGAACGCGGTCGACGGATTTTGGCGCACACCGGTGAAAAAGTCGTCGTCGATCCCCAAGGGCGTTCTTGGATCACAGAAGAAATGCCCGTCATGACCTTCGAGCCAGAACAGTGGTACGACTATCACATTCTTGTGAAGGGAAATCATCACCAGCACTGGATCAACGGGCATCAGACTGCGGATCTCATCGATCTTGATCCTGAAGGTCGATCTCTGGAAGGCGTGCTAGCAGTACAAGTGCATGTGGGGCCGGCGATGAAGGTTCAATACAAGGACTTTCAAATCAAACATTTGCCCGACGATTTACCCCTCCTGAGACCCGAAGATTGTCCGATTCCGGTTGGATCCATCGGAGTTCGACCTCAAGGTAGATTACCGGCAGATTGGCAGCCTCCGGTTTACGAAGGGAAATGACCCCCACCAGCGGCTGACCCCTAACAGCGGTTTGGGTGAGCAATTATTTTGTCAAAGCAGTCTTTTCGGAGCCACTTTCTGCTCCACGGAAACTCCGTGGAAACGTTAAACTACCAGAGGGGAGATGTAATTTTCCGGTAAGCGTTGGTCTTTGGGAAAATGAGATTTCATCCAGCGATAGGGGAGCGATTATGGAACTCTCCTTCTGTGTCACCAAAGTGTTGGTGACACAATGTTTTCAGGGTTTGTCAAAAAAGTTGCAGGTGTGATGTGTTTCGTGGAATAAGAATCCCCGCTTTGGCTGTTTTCGCTAAGACACTTTTGATGGGGCAGTCACTGCTTTTCATGGGTGTTCAAACCTCTACCCTCCTTGCCGATGACAAAAAGGCGGTGCCCGTATTTAAAGATGGTGAGGCTCAAGTGGTCAGAGAGTTTTCTGATCCAGCTTATTGGATTCGCCATGACCTATGGGTTGAGACAGAATTTGACTCCGATGGCGATGACTCCCTCGACCGTATGCACGTGAGTGTCACAAGGCCAAGGCAGACCGAGACAGATGGTCTTCGCTTACCGGTCGTCTACGTCACCAGTCCCTATTTCGCGGGTACCGGAGTCAATTCAGAGGAGTATTTTTGGGACCCTAGGCAGCAACTCGGAGCAGAACCCAATCCTCGCAAGGCCTTTCCTCCGATTCGAAGACGAGGAATCAGACCGATCATTTCAAAGTCACATGAAGCCGAATGGATCCCTCGCGGTTACGTCGTAGTTCACTCCTCTTCACCCGGGACGGGGTTGTCACAGGGTTGCCCAACGATTGGCGGAGACAATGAATCGTTAGCGCCTAAGGCAGTCGTGGACTGGCTTTGCGGCAGAGCAAAAGGTTTCACTTTGCCGCAAGGTGGCGAGCGTGTGTTTGCTGATTGGTCGACCGGCAAAGTGGGTATGACGGGGACGTCATTCAATGGCACCCTTTGTTTATCTGCGGCCACCACCGGAGTGGAAGGGCTTGAAGCAATTATCCCAATTGCTCCCAACACTTCTTACTACCATTACTATCGTTCAAACGGTTTGATTCGTCATCCGGGTGGTTTTGTCGGGGAGGACATCGATTACCTGTACGACTACGTTCACAGTGGTCCTGAAGCTAGACGAGATCACTGCAACTGTGAAGTGCGTGATAAAGAGATGTTGGGTAACTTTGATCGCGTTACCGGCGACTACAACGATTTCTGGGCAGGACGAGATTACATCCATGACCTCGGGCCCGTAAAAGCCGCAGTCTTGATGGCACACGCCTTCAATGATTGGAATGTGGTTCCAGAGCATAGCGTTAGAATTTACGATGCATTGAAGGGTAAAGGGATTCCTCTGCAGGCATTCTTCCATCAGGGAGGACACGGTGGACCGCCTCCTATGAAACAGATGAATCGCTGGTTCACGCGCTATTTACATGGTATTGAGAATGGTGTTGAGAACGATCCCAAATCATGGGTAGTTCGCGAAGGTCAGCCTCAGGATCGTCCGACCAGTTATCCTGAGTATCCGCATCCCAATGCCAAGCCCGTCAATCTCTACACGATCGCCGGGGCGCCCGAGGTTGGTAAGCTTGTCTTCCAGCAGCAGAGTGGTCAACAAAGCGAGACGGTGATTGATAACTATTCCTTCTCGGGTGACTCGCTCGCGCAGGCTCACAGGACTGAACATCGATGCCTTTATGTGACTCCTAAACTGAGTGACTCGATACACCTCTCTGGGACGCCAAAAATCAAGCTCAGAGTGGCGAGTGATCAATCCGCTGTAAATCTTTCCGTCTGGGTTGTGTCGCTCCCTTGGAATTCACGTCGCGACGCGAAAATTACAGACAATATCATCACACGTGGATGGGCAGATCCTCAGAACCATAAGTCCATACGTGAGAGTGAACCTCTCACTCCAGGGAAATTCTATGACTTGGAATTTGATCTCCAGCCGGACGACCAAGTCATCCCCAAAGGGCAGCAGATTGGGTTGATGGTCTTTTCCAGCGATAAAGACTTTACGCTCCATCCCGACCCTGGAACCAAGCTGATCATCGATCCCAATGCGACACAGATTACGTTGCCTGTGCTTGGTGGAATCGACTCAGCGAAAAAAGCTTTTGCTCAATGAAAATGCAGTGCAGAATCGATTGATCCAAGAAGCCTCTTGGATGTGATTGCACTTTGCTGTCCTTGATGGTTTGTCGGTACGCGGCATTCCTCATCGCTTGATCAAATTTCGACTTTGAGGATCTCAGGCATGTTCATGGATAATGTGCGGAGAGATTTTTGCATGGGTTTGATCCTAGATCTTCTGATGGAAGTATTTGGGTGCAAAACCATGCAAGCAGTCACCAACATTCCATGGAGAATTCCTGAATCCGATTGGTGTCATCCTTTGATGGGTCTCATAATCGACTGATTCCCTATGATCGGACCCAACACGAACCGAACGGTATTGGATTTGTCCTCGGATGTTTTTTTTAGATCCCGCGTAAAGTTTGTGGCCTACGTTTTTCCCGCAGCCTATATCCCGAGGAGCTCTTGCAGCGATATCAGTTTGAGCTAATCCAGTTCTTATCTGACGTGAGCGAATCCGACAACGACTGCGGTTCCTCTGCCATAACGAGGCATCCTGAAAAAGATCTATTCGCGGGACTTGAGTCTTATTCGAGCGTACTAATGACTTATCGCAACCCAGTAAAACCAAGC
>JAYYHM010000337.1:0-4645 GCA_036148415.1 Planctomycetota bacterium | reverse complement strand
GTTTGAGCGGATTGTATCAATGTAGACAGAGAGGAAATCCTCTCCAAAGTATTTATCGTGTTATGCTGCTGTCGTACCGATTCCATGGCCGAATGTCATTTCACTTGATCATTTCAGCCCTCCAAGATGGCATCTTTGATTGCTTGCACCGCTGTTTGTCGATCCATCCACTCAAGTTGTAGTGATTCCGTGTTGACACCTAAAGATCGAGCGAGCTGTATGGCAAGATCCAAGTCTCGTATGCCATGATACTGATTGGTCATCTTTCCATTTTCATAAATGGTCTGTGAATCGGTTTGGTACCCCGATTCAAATGCGTCTGCGAGCCGCTCGATCCAGTCTTTGGGTACGCCCTGCTCTAAGCAGTGTTGGACACTCCAAATTTCGTCACCTCGACACTGGCTGAGCAGATGTAGCGCTCGATCCCTTCTCATTACCATCCGCTCTCTGCCTTTCTTTAGCTCTGAGGTTTTTTCAGTCTTCTTCCAGGTTTTTCCACGAGCTGCATCTTCGGAAAGACATTCTTACCGCCATGAAACGTGCGTTTCCCGTCAATGTTGTGATCAAATACAAAAACGCCTCGTTTCGAAGTCTTGCGAGAAGATACGCGAAGAATAGATGGATTTCCGCACTCAGGACAGCGAACGCGAAGACCGTAGCGTTCGAGGAGTCTTTGTATGGTGCTCACTACCCGTTGGTTCTCTTCAAGACTTGGGTACTGCATGCCCTCGAAGTTTCGAAGGTAGTCTTGAATGGTGAGTCGGATGGAGCGGTGCAGCCGATTTAATTCCAGCTCGATGGCAGAGAGTGACGAATCCGGCTCGCGCACTGTATCCCTTCGGCTGTTTGCTTCGGGTTTGCGATTTGCATCGTGCTCGCTCACTTTCATGAAGTTTTCCATGATTGGAACCGTCGGCGATCGGCCGTTGCTATCAAATCAATCGAGAATACAGACACGTTTTCCTTGCTGTGATTTATACATAATGTATAATCTTTTGGGTTCGGGCAAGTCGATTTGAAAAAAATCCTCACAGCAAAGGAAAAATCATCGCAAGGTCAAACTGGCGGTGAGATTTAAATTTCTCTACTGTCAGGCGATGTTCCCATTCATCCGATCTCGTTCTTTAGACGCAAATGACGGTCAATCAGCAAACGGTTGAGGAGACAAAAGCCCAGATTCGGGGTTTGGTCAACGAAATCGCGCAGCTTGCAAAGAGCGGTGCGACGCCAGACGAATTTTATTCTGGACTTTTGACTCGTATCATCACCGCGCTCGCCGCTGCGGGTGGCGCGATATGGTTATTGGATGAGAACGGTAAGCTTCGATTGCAGTACCAAGTCAATGCGGAGCAGAATCTGCTGAATCAGGAAAATGAGGATGGTGTGAAGCATCACCGCCTCATCGAGCGGGTTGCGAGAAGCGGGCAATCCGTCCTTGTTCCACCCTTTTCAGGAACCACCGATGGAGAAGGAGAAAGTAATCCGACTCGGTATCTATTAGTGCTTGGATCTCTTCAGCACGACGAGCGAAAGGATGGACTGATCGAGGTCTTTCAGCGACCAGACACCGCGCCGGATACTCAAAAAGGTTACCAGCGGTTTGTGCAGCAGATGTGCGACTTGGCAGCGGAATGGCTGCGCGGTCAAACTCTGCGAACTCTCGGTGATCGACAAACGCTCTGGCAACAAGCCGATGCTTTCGCCCGGGCTACCCACGAATCACTCGATTTAAAAGAAACGGCTTATATAGTCGCCAATGATGGCCGTCGTTTGATCGGATGTGATCGGGTGAGTGTTGCCATTAAGAAGGGAAGAAAGTGTCGTGTCCAAGCAATCAGTGGGCAAGACACGATTGAGAATCGTTCAAATATCGTGGCTGCGTTGAACCAACTTGCTACTCGAGTGGTGGCAGCCGGCGAGCCGCTATGGCATGACGGCTCAACCGAGGATTTGCCGCCGCAGATTGAAGAAGCTTTGGAGGATTACGTTGATCAGAGCTACGGTCGCAATGTTGCGGTTTTACCTTTACGGGAACCTGAGCGACGGCTCGGAGTGAATTCGGACCAAGGAGCTGCTGGAGAAATCGATCGTGACAATGCGCATCGAGGAGAGGTTATCGGTGCTTTGATCGTTGAGCAAATTGAAAGTGCGATCCCTGCCGAAATTTTCAAAGCTCGATGTGATTTGGTTTTTGAACACGGAACTCGAGCGATCGCCAATTCGCTTGCACATAGCAATCTATTTCTCATGCCACTATGGCGTGCGTTAGGCCGTGCCTCTTGGATCTTAAGGGCGAGAACACTACCAAAAACGATTGGAGTGGTATCGCTTCTGCTCGTCGTCATCCTTGGTTTGATATTCATGGAGAAGGATTTTAATCTTGAGGCAGAGGGAACCTTAGTGCCGATCCAGCGTCGCGAGGTGTTCGCGCCAATTGATGGCGAGGTTCTACATGTTTTAGTGGATCACGATGATCCCGTCGAAGAAGGTGATCTGCTGGTCAGCATGATCAATCGTGATTTGGAAATTCAGCTGACTGAGGTCGTGGGTCAGATTTCAACCAATCGTGTTGAGGAGCGTCGAGTACAGGGGCAACTGCGACTGCGCGACATCGAGTTATCCGAACGTCGCGCTCTGGAGGCAGAACAGATCAAGTTGGAAACTGAATATCAAGTGCTCCGAAAAAAAGAGCAGCTTTATCTGGAGCGAATGAGTGAATTGGAAGTTCGCTCACCGATCAAAGGGAATGTCGTTTCTTGGGATGTTGAAAAAACCCTTCACAGCCGACCCATCATTACCGGGCAGGTTCTGGTTGAAATTGCAGACCTGAATCAGCCTTTGGTTCTTGAAGTCGAATTACCGGAGAAAAGAGAGGGGCACCTGGATCGATACATTAAGGATCAGAGCCTCCAGAAGGATGATCAGCTTGAAGTCAGTTATATCTTGGCAACCGATCCCGATGTGCCACTCGAAGCCAAACTCGCTTTAGACAGCGTTTCCATGCGAGCCGATGCAGACGAGGAGCATGGCGCGATTATCAAGATGCGAGCCATTCCGGCTCAGGATACTTTACGAGAATTACAGCCCAGGCCCGGAGCAAAGGTCATCGCCAAGATTTACTGTGGTCGTAGGAGTAGTGGGTTTGTCTTCTTTCACGAGATCTATGAATGGTGCTGCAAGTTCTTTTTCTGATGTTTTCATCGCGATCTATTGAGCCTAGTATCCGGCAGCAGTTGTTCCTTTGGAGTAATGAGAAGATGCAATTGAGACTCTCAACGACCCTCCTCAGTCTGTTATTGGCTACGCTGATGGCGAATCCAGTTTGTTGGTCACAGCAAGCTGAAGCCCCCGAGCCCTCGCCCGGCGAAGTCATTGAGGCAGAAAACTGTCTTGTTCAATACATCAGTAAGGTGAAGCTAGCAGCTCGATCCGAAGGTGTATTAACGGAATTGCACTTTGAAGAGGGGGACACCGTCAAGATGGGTCAGTTGATCGCAGTGATCGACGACACGGCAGCCGCCCTTGCAGTGGCATTGAAATTAGCTGAAGAAAAAGAAGCGGTCATGAATGCCGCTAACGAGGTCAACCTTGAGGATGCCCTCAATGCTGAGGAGCTTGCGAGTGCAGAATCGGAAGCTTACAAGGATCTTCGAAAAGAAGGAGCCATTCCGTACTGGGAGATGGAAAAGAAGCGGCTTGAAGCAAAGAGGGCACAGCTTCGCATTGATCTGGCCGTCATGCAAAAGAAAATCGCAGAGGTTCAGATGATCGCCAAACGAAGCGAACGCCAGCTTGCCGAGTTTGAACTTTCCCAACGGCAGGTGAAAACTCCTTCGACCGGTTTCATTGAAGCTCGATACGCACAATTGGGCGAGTGGCTTCAACCCGGTTCCCCAATCGCAACCCTGATTCAAATGGACCGTCTGCGGGTAGAAGGCGACATCGATGCATTAAGCTTTCGGAGTCGGGTTCGACAGGGAACGCCCGTGAAAGTTGTCATCGAGAATGACTCGGATCCGAGTAAAGCGATCAAAATAGATGGGAAACTCGGTTATGTGAGCATGGAGATCGATCTCAATAACCGCCATCGAGTCTGGGTCGAGATTCAGAATCAACCGATTATCGATGAGGCAACCGGTAAGGTGGTCGATTGGCAAATCAAACCGGGGATGCGGGCATCGATTAAGATTCCTCAAGAATCTTAAACTGCTCTTTAGTCATCAATTATCCCAAACGGTAATCACTTCGAAACATGGCAACGCTTGCGTAATCCTTTGTTAGCAGCTCTTCGAGACCGCTAACGGTGCGCAAACGGCCGGACCTTTCTGCCAATCGCCAACGTTATCAAGGGACGGGTTACTGGGTAGTCAAAGAGCCTGTCGGACTCCAGTACTTCCGCTTTCATGAAGAAGAATACTTCATCCTCAACATGCTCGATGGGCATGTGAGTCTTCAACAGATAAAAGATGGATTTGAGCAAAGATTTGCCCCTCAAAAGATCACTTTCGGTGATTTGCAGCAGTTCATTGGTATGCTTCATCGAAGCGGATTAGTCATTAGTAACTCTCCTGGGCAAGGGAAGTCCCTACGTGAGCGTGGGAGGAAGAAAAAGAATAAAGAGGTGATGGGCAAATTCACGAATGTA
>JAYYHM010000336.1:0-2886 GCA_036148415.1 Planctomycetota bacterium | reverse complement strand
GTCACTGCCTTCGGATCAGGCAGATGGCAGGCTGCACTTAGGCGGGTGTAGTTGTGGGAGAAATCGGATCGATGAATCGATCGACTCAGGAATCAGGCTCCGATCAGGAGCAGCAAAAATACATTTGTATTGGTAAACCGGAGGGAATCCCGACCAATTGTGCTCCGGAGCAGATCATCCTGCTTGATGGGTCGGTTCCGGTGTTGGATGAATTGAGTGAGCCAAATGTTGAAGGTGTTTGGATCACACGTGATCAGTTCCCGAGGGTCAGTGAGTTGCGTGGCTTGGCTCAGAGTGGAGCAATGTTGCGTGACATGTCGGAGGGCATCGCGCTAATCGATTTTAACAATCGAGTGCTCTGGGCGAATCGCCGCTTATTGCAATGGGTGGATCAGGATGAAAATAGTGCCGTTGGCATGGATTTCTACCAGCTGCTTGGGAATCCGCAGATTATGGGACCCGATTTCTCTCCTTTCCACACCACGATGGCTACTGGAGAAGAGAGTCACAGCACACTCCACGCTGCGGACAATCGTTACTTTCAGGTGAATGCATCGACCATCGAGCATCCGAATCAGTCCCAACAATTGATCATCACCGTTCACGATATAACAAAAGAAATTCTTCAGCAGCAAAAGCTCGAGGCAATTCACCAAGCGGGGCGAGATCTGGCGGATCTACGTCCAAATGAGATTTTCATGATGGAGGTGGATGAACGCATTGAGTTGCTGAAGGAAAACATACGGCATTACCTGAGTGACCTTCTTAATTTCCAAGTCATTGAGATTCGACTTTTAGAGCATGCCACCGGAAATTTAGTGCCGCTCTTGAGTGTGGGAATTGATCAGGATGCAGCGGACAGACAGCTCTATGCGCATCCGCAAGGAAACGGAGTGACAGGCTATGTGGCCGCCAGCGGACGGAGCTATGTTTGTCAGGATGTGGAAAACGATCCGTTATTCCTGCCGGGTGCAACCAATACGTCCAGTTCGATTACGGCACCACTCATTTTGCACGATCAAGTACTGGGAACTCTGAATGTAGAGAGTCCAGACACCTCTGCTTTCTCTGATAGCGATTTACAATTCTTGGAGATTTTTGCTCGTGACGTGGCATTCGCTCTCAACACCCTCGAGCTTCTTGTTGCCCAGAAAGCAAATACCGCGCAACAGAGTTGTGATGCCATCCATAGCGCCGTTGCACTTCCTGTTGACGAAATACTCAATGATGCTGTTAACGTCATGGAGGGTTATATCGGTCACAGTCCCGAGGTGGTGGATCGCTTTCGGAGGATTTTGCATAACGCGCGAGATATCAAGCAGACCATCCAGCAAATCGGTCAGAAAATGACTCCCATGGAGGCTGTTCCCGCGGGAGCGGAAACAGTCCAGCATACTATTCTTCGAGGGAAGAGAGTTTTAGTCGTCGATGCAGATAATCAAGTCCGCGAGGATGCGCACCGACTGTTAGAGAAGTACGGCTGTATCGTTGAGACTGCCCATAAAGGAGATGAAGCCGTTCTGATGGTTCGCGGTAGTGGAGGGTTCGACAGTTACGATGTCATCATTAGTGACATCCGATTGCCAGACTATAGCGGTTATCAGTTGATGTTGCGTCTAGGCAAGATCATGCGTCGAGTGCCAATGGTTCTGATGACAGCGTTTGGCTATGACCCTGGTCATTCCATTGTCAAGGCAAGACAAAATGGTCTTCATCCAAAGTGTGTCCTGTTCAAGCCATTTAGGCTCGATCAATTGATTGATGTGATTAACACAATGCTACAGTTGAACGAAGAGGATCCCCTCAGGGAGTCTACGGGTGAAAGCAACGTTGCTGGCGAGAATTAAGTTTAGGTCGATCTCTGGATTTCAGGCTCATCGGTCACGATTCCACTTTTGCGGAGTTTCTATCGCCTGTGGGATTCCGAAGTTCTCATGATTGGCCGCTTCGATCTTCCATCTCTTGGATGTATTTCCGAAGACGTTCGAGTTCATCTTCGGTGCCTTTGAGTTTGAGCATATTTTCAACTCGCTTAGTCAATTCCACTCGATTGACTGGCTTGCTCAGAAAATCGTCGGTTCCGGAGTTGACCGCTCTTTCAATATCTCCGAGTTCATTGAGGGCGGTCACCATCAAAACCATGATTCGCTTTGTTTCGGGGTTATCTTTGATCTGTTTACAGACCTCAAACCCACTCAGTTTTGGCATCATGACGTCAAGTAGCACTAGGTCAGGCTTGAAGCTTTCAATTTTGTCGAGTGTATCTTGCCCATCAATCGAAGTTTCTGTTTCACACTCGATCGTTATTAAATAAGCCTCTAGCAGCTCACGATTGGCATCGTTGTCGTCAGCGATTAGGATTCGGTGCATGAAGTCGACTTTGGCTAGGAAGAAAAAAGTCTGCGGGGTCCAAACACAATTCTAGTTGAGATGAGTTTAGCATCTCCAGTGACATTGTGATCCACTGGGGATGAGAGGAGAGCAGTATTTGGAACTCGACTTTTCAAGAAGGGTTTAGACAGGGTTGACTGCCGCTACCCGCCCTGCGGGAACAGGGAAATTCTCGCAGAGTATCGAAATTTCCCCATGGATTCTGCTCAGCTCTGCTGGATCTTCCGAGTTCTTGAGAGCATGGTGAATCCACTGACCCACCTGCTTCATCTCGTCGATTCCCATCCCACGAGTCGTGAGAGCAGGTGTTCCGATCCGAATCCCGGATGGATCCATCGGTTTACGGGTATCAAATGGGATCATGTTCATGTTGACGGTGATTCCACATTCATCAAGCGCTGCCTCTGCTCTTTTTCCACCTAATCCGAGGCTGGTAACATCAACCAGCATGAGGTGGTTATCGGTGCCGCCACTAACCAGAGTCAGGCCAAGGCT
>JAYYHM010000335.1:0-4958 GCA_036148415.1 Planctomycetota bacterium | reverse complement strand
GGAACGGTTGCGAGAACGAAGCGGATACCGATCGAATCAAGAGCTGAAGCTGCAGTCATTGCATGGATGCGGCACCAAACCACGAGTTATGACGATATGAAGATCCCCCGAGTCAAAGGAAAACGACGCGAAGTGAGGAGGATACTCGCACAACGCTCCAAGCATTTGCTAGAGTGCTACCGTCGTGGAGAAAAGCATGATCAATCCTGCCCTCTCAAAACTGCGGTTGAATGACTGGACTGATCCTATCCAGATGAGATTCAGCGACGAAGCCTTGACCTTCAACCTCATAGATCCCCATTAAATCACCATGCAAGAGTCCCTTGATCAACAGCAATTCGACAATGATTATCGTCTGATTAATGGTGTCGAGATGCATGCGGAAAACCCAGATCACTTTCTGATCCCGCCCCAAGTCTTGAAACGCCAACTTGGAGCGAATCAGTTTGTGGAACTGCGAATCGATTCGACGCGTTTTTCTGTTCATGAAGATGACGCTGCACAGTGTGCCTGTCCTTCCTGCAACGGAGCAATGTCCAATCCTGTCCTATCTCATCCACATCCTGCCAGCCTTGTGGAATTACCCGATGAGAACACGCCATCAAGAGGTTGGGGGGAAGACTTCTGGGTGAGGATTGCAGAACGCAGCGGTGACGTTTTTAGTGGGTTTGTCGACAACGATCTGGTGGAAGCTCGATTACATGGAGTCGAAAACGGTTCGGCGATCTACTTCCACGCCGACCACGTCCTAGCCATCCACCCTATCCATCGACATGAGCTCGTGAGCACCATGTCCCTGGACGATTTAAAAGAACTCGCCAGCTGGCTCAGAATGCAACCGCCACCCCAAGATCCGCAAACGCAAGATCCGCCAGAGGAACCAAGTTGGGACTAGCCATTTCGCCTCATCTCTCAGTAAGTGATCACCCAGAATGACGAAGACCATCCACAACGGCTCACCCTTGACTCTTTACGCGATTCTTTGGATCTTCTTGCTTCAATGTCCGCAGTCGGGGCTCTCACAGCAAGCGATTCGACCCGACCTCCCGGGGGTGACTCCAGAAAGTCCGTCAAAGGAAGTCGGTAGCATCAACACTAAAGAGACCGCACATCCCAATGTGTTGATGATCTCGATTGATGATCTGAATGACTGGGTGGGGTACATGGGAGGACACACCCAAACCCAAACACCACATTTGGACGCACTCGCAGCGAGGGGGCGAGCATTTACCAATGCACACTGCGCTGTACCGGTCTGCTCACCTTCAAGAATCAGTGTGATTTCTGGGCTACATGCCACCACACACGGTAGCTACGAACTCGGTCCATCCTACACATCCATCAAACGACTTCAGGATGCGCCAACCCTACACTCCACTTTTCGTCAAAACGGTTACCAAACGGTTTCAGGTGGAAAGGTGCTCCATCACGGCTTCAACGATCGGCTTGCTGCCGACGTGGATCTCATCCTCCAAAAAGGTCGCGGAGGCCCTCGTCCCGACAAACCTCTCCACTGGACACCAAGGGTCTGGGACTACGGACCTTATCCTGAAACGGATGACCTGATGCTCGATATGAAACTCGCCAAAGCAGCATCAAATTACCTGCAGAAGCCAGTCGATCAACCCTTCTTCATGAGCGTGGGTTTCTTTCGCCCACATGTGCCCATGTACGTACCACCTCACTGGTTTGATCTGTTTGATGTTGATCGTGTCGAACTGCCAGAGGCGCCTCCATCGGATATGAATGATATACCCGGCAATTTTCAGGACATGAATCAAATTGCACCGGCACACGCTCAAGTGCAAGAAGCGGGACAATGGCGGGGCTTTGTCCAAGCCTACCTCGCTTCCACTGCTTTTGTAGACCACTGCGTAGGTACAGTGCTTGATGGACTCGCTAATGGCCCCCATGCCAACAACACATTGATTGTGGTTTGGAGCGACCATGGGTTTCACTTGGGAGAAAAACAGCATTGGGCCAAACGCACGCTCTGGGAAGAATCCACTCGAGTCCCCTTAATCTTTGCGGGAAGCGGAGTCCAAACCGCCGGACCTTGCGCAGAAGCGGTGAGCTTAATCGACATCTATCCAACGCTGGTGGAGATGTGCCAACTGAACTCGAGCTCAAGACTGGACGGGATCAGCTTGCTGCCTCAAGTGAATAATCCCAATCAAACCAAAGCCAGCCCCGCTATCATCTCAAGCTTTGAAGGGAATCATGCCATTCGCTCAAAAGATTGGAGATACATCCGATACCTTGATGGCAGCGAAGAACTCTACGATCACCGAACGGATCAGCGGGAATTCAAAAATCTCGCTGGCGACCCGAAGTTCAAAGTCATCCAGGCTCAGCTGGCCTCCCACCTTCCACGCGACACTGCACCCGAAATCAAATCCGAGCAAAATCGGGAAGCCAATAACCAGAATCTAAAAAAGCATCGCAAAGCCAGCGGGCCGGTTCGATGAACTTGCAACCTTAGCAAGCCGCTGACATTCTTTCCGCACTCCAACTCATCCAAATCTTCTCCAACTGCGATCGGATTCCATCTCAGAAGTCACCCGCTCCGATAGAAACAGGCGTTTGGAATAGAGAGGAACTCGGATCACAAGTTCATTGTGGTCGTCCTCACTCGTCTCTTGGTTGCCCGGGTCGGAATCCTGATCGGCTTGATCATGAGAAACCACCTCAAGTCCAACGGTCTTGGGTCCCCTAATCTGCGCGGTAGCGGTGACCCGATTGAATACGGACTCACCCTCAGCCAAAGTTTCGAAACTCCATCGACCATCCTCGAATACCCCACGACTCGGAGTCACTGAGATCACCGTAATTCCGTCGGGGATCTGAATCGCGAGCTCCAAGCCTGTCGCCGCATCAGGACCGTCATTGGCGACCACAAAGCTCATCTCAAACTCTTCGCCAATGTTGGGCTCCTCGATATCGACCTCGCTAGTTATGGAAAGATCGATGAGCTTCGGAGTAATGAGCACCTCGGCAGTATCGTCTTCCGTATCGATCTGATTATCGGGTGCGCTGTCGTGATCATATTGATCCACCGCGATGACTTCCGCTTCATTGATTACCGGCACTTTCGAATCGACTCGAGCGGTGATCTGAAGGGTATGCGATGATTCGCTCTCCACACCCTCTAAATCCCAAACTCCCGATTCAGGCTGATAGGTACCAGCGGTCGAATAGGAGGATACGAAATGAAGACCCTCAGGAAGCAGATCTCGAACGAGGACATCCGTCGCGTCATTCGGACCCGCGTTCTGCAAGATCAATGTGTAGAGAATCTCTTCGTTTTGATTCGGAGCATCAATGTTGACAGATTTGGTGAGTGACAGGTCTGCTTGCTGTGGTGTGATCATGACTTCGGAGTAGTCATCTTCAGCAACCTCACCGTTACCAGGAGTGGAATCAAAGTCTGGCTGGTGGCTCGCGGTAATTTCGGCTGTATTCATCACGGCATCGGGAGCTTCAACTCTAGCGGTAATCGTCAGGCTCGGCTGATCCCCAATCGCAACTTCCCCAACTGACCAGATCCCGGTTTCTGGATCATAAACGCCCTGCGTTGCCTCCACTCCTGCTATGGAGAGACCGGAGGGAACTTGATCTGTCACCTCCACAGCCGTGGCATTGGAGGGACCAACGTTACTGAGGCCCAGTGTGTAACGAATCAGATCACCCACGTTCGGAGTTGGATCATCGACTTGTTTTGTCAGCGCCAGATCCACAAGCTCAGGAACGAGGGTGACACGATCCTGATCGTCTTCTGCATCCATTTGATTTCCAGGTGTGCTATCTGGATCAAACTGACTGCTGGAAGTGATTTCGGCGACATTTTCTTGCTCACCAAAAGTCTCAACCGTTGCGATCAGATCAAGGGTCGCTTGCTTACCCACCGCCAATGTAGGTATATTCCATTGTACACTTTCTGGGTCGAATTGTCCGTCTGAAGCGGCAGAAGAGACGAAGGTCATTCCTGCAGGTAATGAATCTCGCACCACAATATCACTTGCATCATCTGGCCCAGCATTGGAAACCTGGAGGGTAAAGACCACATTAGAGCCCACCCCAGGCCGATCATCGTCCACCAACTTGATCAACTCGAGATCTGAACTCGCAGTAATGACGGTGACTTGTGCTTGATCATCCTCATCATTTCCATTCCCTGACACCAAATCATCATTACTTGGAACACTGTCCGAATCGTATTGATCCACTTGAATCACCTCGGCGAAATTCTCTGGCTGACCAGGGACCAGTACCGTTGTTCGGATCACCAAGGTGGCTGAAGCTCCAGCGGCCAATGAAGGTATGGTCCAGCGACCGGTGATCGGGTCGAACTCGCCGACACTCTCGGTTGCAGAGTCGAATTGCGTCGATTCGGGCAATCGATCCAGCACAACAATACCCGTTGCCAGGTCGGAACCGTCATTTCTGAGCAGCAGCGTATATTGCAGTTCCCCGTTCACACTGGGGCGGAGCGGTGCCGCGGATTTCTCCAGTGAAAGATCAATTACAGGTGGATCAATCGAAACGCGACTTTGATCATCCTCACTGGGAAGTTGATTATTCGGATTCGAATCCGGATCTGCTTGATCAACCGAACTCAGTTCAGCTCCATTGAATTTCCTTCCTGGCTCCTGAACCAATGCCGTAATCTGCAGACTCACGCTGGAAGATGCAATCACGGAGGGAATCTCCCAGATGCCCGACTGCGAGTCATAACTACCGACGCTTGGTATCGCCGAGATGAACAGCAAACCATTGGGTAGAAAATCCTGCACCTGAACATCGGTTGCCGCATCAGGGCCATCATTTCGCAAGTCGATGGTATAGACCACTTGCTCGCCCACGTTGGGTCGATCATTGTTGGCCACCATGGTCAGCGACAGATCTGCGATAGGTGTTTCCAACGCAACCGCAACTTGGTCGTCTTCTGCCGCGATGTT
>JAYYHM010000334.1:0-3351 GCA_036148415.1 Planctomycetota bacterium | reverse complement strand
AGACGTTTCCCTGAGATCTCGGCGTCGCCGGATTTAGCGTGCGGATTGAGACTTGCTGTTTTTTCCTCTTGGCTTTGCACTGGTGGCGGGCAGCCATCGAGCGAGTTTTGATTTGATCTGTCGATTAGAAGGTTCATCAGCAACGTTGTTCCATTCATGGGGATCATTCAGGTGGTCGTATAATTCTTCACCACCGTCCGAGTACCGTATGTATCGCCACCGCTTAGAGCGAATGGCATGATCACCTTGGTTGCTTGTGATCAAGGCGGGACGCTCCCACTCCTGCTCGGGGTTTTTGAGTAATGGGATAAGGCTCTGCCCGCTCAGTCCTTCGACGCTAGAAAGCCCGCAGAGCTCATTTAGAGTTGGGAAAAGATCGACCATCCCTACCGGTTGCTCGCAACGCGTTCCGGGTTGAGTCGTATTAGGGTCAACGACGATAAAGGGTATGCGAGTTGACCGCTCCCACAGTGTCATTTTGTGGAGGTGTTCTTTCTCGCCAAAGTGCCAGCCATGATCGGACCAGAACACAATAATGGTATTGTCTGCTTCGCCGGAAGCGTCCAACGTATCTATCAGTCTGCCGATCTGAGCGTCTGCAAAAGAGATGCTTGCCAAGTAGGCATGGAGCAGTTCTCGGTACTTGCCCGACTTCATTACTAGTTCAAAATCCTCACGTCGCTGAGAGGCATACTTGAGACCCGAGGGCGGCAGATCATTGAGATCCTGGTCATTGAATTTTGGAAGTTTGAGGGTGTCAGGTCGATAAAGATCGAAATATTGCTGAGTGGCATAAAAGGGTAGATGTGGCCGGTAGATTCCCGCAGCGAGAAAGAAGGGTTGCTCGTGTGGCCTGCTCAGAAAATCGATGGACCACTGTATCATCTGCCCATCACCCGTTTCGGAATCAGCTTTTTGGATCGAGCCCCAGTCGAATTCCCTAGGATTCTTTGGCGGTTTATTCAGTGCCTTGACGCTTGGCAGATTATTGAGTGGATAACCTTCTGGGAATTGGAAATCTTTAACAGATAAACCGCTATGAAGTTGATGCTGATAGTGACCATCAAAAACCTGAGGAAAGTATTCGTCCCAATCGGTGAGCCGATTGAATCCGGGCATATGGTGATAAACTTTTCCCCCACCCACAACTCGATAACCATGTGCTTTAAAATGTTGTGGGATCGTACTGAGACCCGGAAAGATTTCATGCCAGCGAGCGCGGTTATCGTAGATACCGGTTATTCCTGGTCGAAGGCCGGTTAAAGTGGCAACGCGTGAAGCGTTACATACTGGCGCTGCGCAATGAGCGTTGGAGAAAAGGATTCCGCGAGAAGCCAGCTTGTCGATGTTAGGTGTGTGAGTATCCGGATTTCCATCCATGCATCCAACAAAGTCATTCATGTCATCGACGATGATCATCAAAACATTCGGCTTTCTCGCTGCTATGGTCTTGATGTCGCCCTGAGATAAAGAGACTGCTACAACAGAGAAGAGGAAAAAAACGACTCTAGCAAAGAATTGTCGTGCCATGGAAAAGCTGCCGGAAGAAATTTTATGTGTGTTTTCGTAAATGCTACAAAGTCTACATCACTCCGTCGTGATTATCGAGCTTTCATCGTTCGTCCATCTTGCGATATGAGATGCGGGAGTTCACTCGAAAGGTTGACCTTTGAATAAGCCATCTCATCAGTTACCACCCGATCATTTACGATCCGATCATTTACCGTCCCTCGGACTTATTGGTATCGGGTTGCTCGGGTCCGCGCTAGCGAGCCGGTTATTGGCTTCGGGATATCGAATCCATGGGTACGATACTAACCAAGATCAATTGGGGGCATTTGAAAAGATAGGTGGCTTACCTTGCCAGAGTGCGAAGGAGGTCGTGGGTCAGTGCGAGATCTTGATTTTATCATTGCCAACCAGTGAAGTTGTTCGTACGCTCATCGAACAGTTGCGAGAAACGAGCGTCGATGGCCGGATGATTATTGACACCACAACAGGGGATCCCAGTGACATGATCTCCTTTGACAGCGAACTAAGGGATCGCGGGGCAAGATACGTCGAAGCCACCGTCGCGGGGTCCAGTTCGCAGCTGAATCAAGGAGAGGTCTCCCTGTTCTTGGGGGGTGAATCGAGCACATTGGATTTGCTGCAGCCTTTATTCTCCGCGATGAGTTCGAAGTTTTTCCATCTTGGACCTGTTGGTACCGCTTCCCGGTTTAAGTTGGTACACAACCTCGTGCTTGGATTGCATCGTGCAGTCCTGGCGGAGGGTTTGTCTTTCGCGGAGGAACTTGGTTTCGATCAGGAACGCACGCTAAGCATTCTCAAGCAATCTCCTGCTGTATCAGGAGTCATGGAAACAAAAGGCCGACGAATGGTGGAAGGGGATTATGAACCCCAAGCACGGCTCTCCCAGCACTTGAAGGATGTTCGACTCATCCTATCCGAGGTGAGTCAAGCTTCAATGAAAGCCCCGCTGAGTGTGACACATCAGGATCTCCTCGAGCATGCGGTGCAGCTTGGTTATGGTGATGCCGATAACAGCGCAATTATCGAAGTGTATCGAGCTCCAAAGCGAAAGGTGGATTGATCCATGGATCCGGTTGCGGCGACCGATCTCATCGCGAACCATGATCTTCATTGGATAGATGGTCTTGTGATTGTGTTCTATCTCCTTGGGATTACTCTCATGGGCCTATGGATCGGACGGCGCGTCAGCACGCTGAATGATTTCTTTATGCCCAGGAGTTTTGGTAAGGGAATGATGGTGATGCATGCCTTCGGGACCGGTACAGCATCTGACCAAGCGGTAACCGTGTCTTCTGCAACCTTTCGATCCGGGTTGAGTGGTGTTTGGTACCAATGGCTATGGCTGTTTGTGACCCCGTTCTACTGGTTGATTGCACCCATTTTTCGACGTTTTCGTGCGGTTACCACCGCAGATGTGTATGAGCTGAGGTATGACCGCAGCGTCGCAGTTCTTTTTGCGGTGATTGGGATTGCAAATATGTGCATCAAGATTGGGTTGATGCTCGTGGGTGCTGGGGCGTTGGTCGATGCCGGAACCGGCGGTCTGATCAACGCGGATCTGGCCATTGTTTCGGTGACTGTCATGTTTGTGATTTACGGTACGGCGGGTGGTCTCAGCGCTGCGATTTTGACTGACTATGTGCAGGGAATCCTCACGATCGTTTTTTCCTTTATGCTTCTTCCTCTGATACTGCTTCAGGTCGGCGGTATCGATGGTGTCCGCGAGACTATTACTGATGACTCAATGTTGTCCCTGGTGGCGCCCGGAAAAATCTCTCTGTTCTTCATCATGATGATGTCCTTTCAGGCATTGATAGG
>JAYYHM010000333.1:0-6046 GCA_036148415.1 Planctomycetota bacterium | reverse complement strand
TCTCGACCAAGGGCACCGATTAGCGACTTTGAAAACAGGTTTTCGGATCACAGATACTCGTTTCTATAACTCGGGAGGCACACTGCTTGTTGCAGGTGCTACGAGGCAAGGAAAACCCAAGAAAGACAGGTCTTTTGGCGCGTTTGGAAGAATTGAACTCTATGAAACCGCACCTAAGGATTCCTGATTCGTTCGCGGATTACTCGGCAGGCTCTCATGGTGATAATAATCCACATTAGCGTGGGTGCTTCACTTTTTTAGAGTAGTTAAATGTGTGGGAACCAAAGTTGATTTTTTACCTGTTCCAAAAACCTGTCATTTTATTTTGCATTAACTCTGTTATGTACTTCAGCAGGTTGAGCATCTTTGTTGCTGTCACCCTATTTCTTGCCCAACACGTTCTGACGTGTGTCCTGATCGCTCAGGATGCTGTGCCTGCGGGTAGGCAGGGATCGGTTACTGATTCACCAGAGAAATTAAGTCATCGATTAATGCAAGAGGGCTACGGTGCTTTGGCTAAAGCCGCTCGGGATCGTGGAAACCCAGTACAGGGTTCCATTTATTTTGCAGATAGTCGTTCGAAATGCGCCGAGTGTCATTTAAGAGGGACAGTGACTTCAAATAATGACCAGGAATCTTTCCGACTTGGACCGAATCTTTCGCTTCTGAAAGCAGATGTATCGGATTCGGATCTTGTCAGATCTTTGCTTGATCCATCCGCAGAAATTGCGGAGGAGTTTAAAACGCGACAGATCCTGACTGTTGATGGAAATCAATACAACGGGAGGTTCATTAAAGAGCAGAAAGGGGATGTTGTGATTCAGCAGCTGCTTCCTCCTTATCGGTTGATTCGAATACCTAAGGAATCGATTGCGGACCAGAAAATCAGTAACCAATCTGCGATGCCAAGTGAATTAATGGATACACTTCGCGATCGACAGGCTTTCTTGGATCTTGTCAGCTATCTTTATCAACTCCGTGGGTCTGCTGCAGAGCCGAATCAGAAATCTACGAGAGTGGTCGATTCGATGCAGAGCAGCGAAAGAATTCTTGGTTTGGCACTTGTCGATGAGTATCGGTGTGCCCGATGCCATAACACCGATCCATCGGAGCAGTTCAGCGCTTTGGCTCACACTAACCCGGTGGGACCCGATTTAAAGAATGTGACGAAACGAGCTGACCCTGCTTATCTCGCTCGTTTTATTGCGAAGCCACACGACATGAAACCTGGGACAATGATGCCAGATCATATGGCGTGGATGAGTGAAAAGAAACGGGATCAAGTGGCGGGCTTAATTCTTACCTTTCTTGACAGCCTTTCCGAAGACTTGCCGAGAGAAGATAACGGCAAAATAGGAATCACCGATAGCAAGGCTATTCAACGTGGTGATGAGCTATTTCACTCCGTGGGATGTGTCGCGTGTCATGGTCCTCAGATGCGGATGTCGGTTGATCCACTGCGGCATCAAGTTGGAGAATCATCGAATCAAGGTTTGTCCTCAGTCAATCCTTCTCATTTTGTTTCATTAGGTGATATTCCTTTTAAGTACCATCAAGAGACGCTGACCCAGTTCTTGGAAAATCCTCTTCAGTCTAGGCCCTCGGGACGGATGCCTAATTTGAATCTGACACATTGGGAAGCTCAAGATATTGCCGCCTATCTCATGAGTTCTCAACAAGAATCCGTTAATGATGCTGGTGAGCGACCGCTCCCCGGGAAGGAATCTGCTTCTTCCGCTACTCAATCAAAGTTAACAGATCAGAGTGACGTGAATCTTCGCAACTCCGGTTGGCAAAGTGATGAGAGAGTGGAAGCGGGTAAGCGGTGGTTCACTGAGTTGAACTGTGTTAGATGTCATGAGGTGGGCGGTTTACCCGTCATGGGTGAATTCACTGCGTTCTCCAATCTTGACCCTGAAAGTGGCTGCTTATCTGAAAATCTGACTCCTTCAAAGGGTATGCCCAGTTACCGGTTCACCCAGGGGCAACTAGCGGCATTGAGACGTGCCGTTGTTGACTCTGCAGATTTGATCTCGGAGTCCGATAAAATTCACTGGGCGATGAAAAGCATGCGATGCGCGGCATGTCATGAGCGAGACGGCATAGGTGGTGTGGATCCATCTATTGATATCTTCTTCAAAACGACTAATCAGAATTTAGGGCCCCAAGGGAGACTACCTCCATCTTTAACTTTGATAGGAGCGAAGCTCAATCCTAATTGGCTACGGCAAGTGCTTGTAGAAGCGAGATCGGTTCGGCCTTATATGAGTACAAGGATGCCTCGTTTTGGCCTTAAAAACGTACAGCATTTTCTTGATGCATTTTATAAGGTTGATGCCAAAATGTTGGACGCAATGGTTGAGCTGCCCGACGACAAGGACACACGTAATGCTGCTACCGAGATGATCGGCCAAAATGGATTGAACTGTATCGCCTGCCACACTTTTCAGAATAAAGGTCAGGGGGCGATGCCTGCACTGGATTTGACCGTGATGGCAGAGCGGTTGCAGCCGGGCTGGTTTTATCAGTACATGCTTTCTCCTCAAGCCATTTCTCCCAATACCGTGATGCCGTCATTCTGGCCGGGAGGGAGGGCGATAAGAAAGGATTTGATGAATGGAACGACCGAATCGCAAATTACAGCGGTTTGGAGTTACTTGAAGAGAGGACGGCAGGCTCCGACACCTCGGGGACTTCAATTAGAGCCATTGCAGTTGCTTGCTGATGGTGATGAAGCGGTCATGCTGCGGCGGAGTTATCCGAATATTGGCAAGCGGGGTATTGGTGTGGGTTATCCACTCGGAATCAATCTTGCTTTCGATGCGGAGCAGATGCGCCTCGGTCTAATGTGGAAAGGTGATTTCGTTGACCCGGGCGGGGTCTGGAGAGGTCAGGGCCACGGAAGAGTGCGGCCCTTGAGTTCCGATGTCTGGCAACTCCATGCGGGGCCTGATTTTGATAGTAGGGATAGACCTTGGGTACCGGATGACGGAAGACCTCCGGATCATCAATTCGGTGGGTATTTTCTTGATGATGATCAGCGACCCACTTTTCTCTATCGCTACGGAAATCTTGAGGTTCAAGATTATTTTGTTGATCGAGTCAGCTTTGAGGAAAAAGAGAATGAAGGTGCATCGGTCGCTCTACATCGATATGTGAAATTAAAATCAGCTGGCCAAAGTGCTGGGCTTAGGTTTCGGGTCGCCTCAGGCCGGGAGATCATCCCGTTGCAGGATTCAAAATACTTGGTCAATCAAAATGTGATTGTGTCGATTCCAGACGCTATGCAAGCAGTGGTCGTTGCTGTTGAAGAACAAGTTGCTTTATACCTTCATCTCGATCAATGGGAGGGAGAGCAGAACTTGGAGGTGAGTTATGTCTGGTAAAAGGAAACCCATTTTCTTAATCATGACGAATTCAATGCTCAAATATTTTCTCGTTCTCGTTTCGTCGTTCGTTTGCAATGCAACCGTCGTAGCTCAGGAGTTGGGTCAATATTGGAATACGGCTGAACGTGAGTCCGAATATTATCGTTTGGTGGAAGTACCCATTCCAGATGATTTGGCAATTGAGGCTAGTTCGATGGAGGTCATGCCAGACAGTAGGCTGGCAATAGGTACTCGAAGAGGGGACATCTTTCTTGTAAGTGGTGCATTTGATGAGCATCCGAAAACCCAATTCCAATCATACGCCTCGGGATTAGATGAGGTGATGGGGCTGGCTTATCGTAACGGCGCTTTCCTAGTTACTCAGCAAACAGAAGTGACCAAAATTACGGATAGAAATGCTGATGGTAGAGCAGATTATTTTCAAACTTTAAGTGATATTTGGGGCTTTCGTAACTACCACGAGTTCTCCTTCGGATCGAAGCCTGATGAGGAGGGTAACCTCTGGGTTGCATTGTGTCTGTCGAAGTCCTACAGCAGTGATGTTCCGTTCCGCGGATGGTGTTTAAAGATTACGCCTGACGGAAAAACCATCCCGGTTTGTGGTGGTATTCGAAGCCCCTGTGGGATCGGTCCTAACGAACATGGTGTGATGTTTTATGCGGAGAGTCAGGGACCCTGGAATGGATCATGTAGTCTCAAGGTACTGAGCCAAGGTGGGTTCATGGGTCATCCCGCGAGTCTGAAGTGGTACAGCTTAGCACCAGAACTGGGATCTCCGCCGGTGGAGCCGAGCACGAGATCAAGATTGACAGTGGAGAGAGAAAAGGTGAAGCAGCTAGTTCCCTACGCCGTTGTTTTTCCCTACATCAAGATGGGGCGGTCGATATCTGGATTCATGGTCGACCAATCAGATGGAAAATTTGGCCCATTTCAAAATCAAATATTTGTCGGTGATTTCAGCCTGAGCATCGTCATGCGTGCCACGACCGAATTGGTCAACGGTGTCTGGCAGGGAGCTTGTTATCCATTTCGGGAAGGGCTTGCAACCGGAATCCTGTGTTGTCAATTTACACCTGATGGTGATCTGTTGCTGGGGGGGACCAATCGAGGATGGCCAGTGCGAGGTCCCCGTCAATATGCACTCCAACGGTTAGATTGGACTGGTAAGACACCTTTTGAGATCCGCGAGATTAAGGTTGAATCAGACGGTTTTGTCCTCGATTTCACAAAGCCGCTCGATGCAGAGTCTGCCCGCAAGGCGAGCAATTATCGACTGAGTTCATTCACCCATATCTATCAACAAGGTTATGGTAGTCCGGAAGTCGATCAGACTACTCCAAAGGTTAAATCCGTGAAGATCTCCGGTGACAGACGCGAGGTTCGGATCATCGTCGATGGAATGCAGAAGGGACATGTGCATGAGTTTGATCTGACTGGAGTTCTCTCCGACGAGGGAGAATCGCTTTTGCATTATCAAGCTTTTTACACCCTAAATGAGATTCCTGAAAAATAAGCTCGCTTCTGCTCGCTATCCGAAAATGAAAATGCTCAATCAGCTTCTTTCTATTTTTTGATGTGAAAAGTCTCTAGGAAGTTGAAAAGCATCAATCGAACCTCGATACTAGCATCGCCCAAGACGTAACACGTTCTGCTTGGGATAGATATTCTTTTCTTGTTCTACAAGGACCATTGAAAAGTCCTTGTAAGATCATTTAAGCCTCCTTCAAAAAGATTGCAAATGAAGAATCTCTCTGCAGTATTTTATTTCTTAATCGTAGTTCTGTTCGGAACGACTCAAGTTGAATCTGCTGATGATGCTCCAGCTTCTGTCAGGATGGGAAGCGGGGCAATGACGTTTGATACCGTACCGGGTTGGGGATTAAGGCCAGATGGAAATTCTGCATTAGGATCGACGCATGGTGGAGTGGCTGTAGACGAGGCTGGGAACATTTATACCAGTGCAAACGCCGGAGTATTCGTATTTTCACCTGAAGGCGCAGTCGTTCAATCTTACCTTGGCGGTGATTACACGAGCCTCCCTGACATTGAGATTCGAAAAGAAGGTGACCAAGAGTTTGTTTACGGTGCTCGTAATCAAGCCGCAGAAGGAATCAAGTTTAATGCACACAGTGGAGAGGTGGTTTTGAAATTGCCTCTGCCCAAGGAGGCGGGGTTGGGGAAAGTCAAATTCAGTCCCACAGCAATTACTGTTGCTCCCAATGGGGATATCTATCTGTCGAACGGCTATGCCACGAATCACATTTTCAAGTTCGATAAGAATGGGAGATATGTGATGCACTTTGGGAAGAAGGGTAATGGCATGGAAGAGTTCAATACCGCTCACGGTATGACTCTTGATACTCGATACGAGCCAGCCAGATTGCTAATCTGTGATCGCAATCATCAACCAAAAGGTAGACTCTTGCACTACAGTCTTGAAGGTGATTTTATCGGTGAAGTCGTTACGGGATTAGGTATGCCGACCTCCGTTTCTGTGCAGGGAGATTATGTTTCTGTTCCGGACTTGCACGGACGTCTGGTTGTCCTGAATAAATCCAATACTATCGTCGCGGTTCTGGGACATAACCCAGATCCGGCCAAGGGTAGGAGTTTCAATGTTCCCCAGGATCAATGGATTGAGGGCGTCTTCAGCGGTA
>JAYYHM010000332.1:0-5837 GCA_036148415.1 Planctomycetota bacterium | reverse complement strand
CCGACTTTTTTAAATCGTCAAGCCCTGTGAAACGGGGTCCATTGACCTTGAGTTTCCAGCCATTTTGAAGAACCGAAAGGTGCTCGTTATGTTCGCCCTGTTGGCCGTGGTAGGAGAACCAAGCTCGCTCATCGATCTTCTGCTTGGTGAGGGCTTTTTTCGCATCGTCTTCAGTGGGATCTTGGGTGAGTAACGGAAGAAGGTTTATACCGTCGATCTTCTGATGGTTATTATCAAGATCCTCCCTGCCAGCTGCGGCTAATAGTGTGGGTAGTAGATCGATATAACCGACAGTCGAGTGAATTTGAGTGCCCGCGGAGATCTTTTTTGGCCAACGAACTGCCGCGGGGACGCGAATACCCCCTTCGTACACCGTCAGTTTGCTACCGCGTAGTGGATGATTGTTGCGCCAGATATTACCCACGCCACCATTGTCACTGAGAAACCAGACAATTGTGTTCTCCGCATTTCCTGATTGCTCGACTGCTTCAAAGATCCTTCCGATTCCTTGATCCATTCTCCATATCATTGCGGCATAGACTTGAAGCCGTTCGATCATCGACCTGCGATTCTTCACACCGTTCATCTTGATGTCGTTCATCGATTCAAATTTTGCAATCGATTCAGACGGAGCTTGGAATGGGGAGTGAGGGGCGTTGAAAGGAACATAGCAAAAGTACGGTGTTCCAATTTCTGAAGATTGTCTGATGAAATCACTTGCTGCTTTTGCAATCAAGTCCGTAGCATAACCGGATTCATCAGAGGGAGAGAACTGTTGATGCCAATCTCTTTCGCCCTCCCGTGTCAAGTCAAAGTAATCGATCGCGCCGTTGTAGTGACCAACAAAGTGACTGAATCCTCGGTTAAGCGGATGCCATTTTGTTCGGCGATGACCTAGGTGCCATTTTCCGAATATGCCTCGATGCTGGTAACCCAAATGCTCCAGTAGTTGAGCGAGCGTTGTCTCGCTGACGGGTAACCCATGATCTCGCTGAGGCGGTATGACGGCACGTGCTGATCCGAATCGGATAGGGTAGCGACCGGTAAGAAGGCCCGCTCTTGTCGGTGAACACATCGGGGCAACGTAGAAGTTTCGCAGCTCTACTCCCTCGGATATCAAGCGATCGAGATTGGGAGTTTTCATTTTCGGGTTTCGGTAACCCACCGCGTTCCAACCTAGGTCGTCTGCGAGAATCAACACAATGTTAGGTGTAGACTCCGCATAGGAGAGGGTGGAGAGTAAGAACAACGGCGACAGTAAAAGCCAAGCGTAGTAGCGAGGAAGATGGTTTAAAGGTGTCATGGAATCACGCATAAAATCAACAGGCGATTTGGCGGGTATGAATCGGCGATGGGTGTAAAGCTCAACGGGAAAACGGTGATTTTGCAATCCCAGTGGGTAGTAGTTTACTGCAACTCGTGTGATCGAAAGTGGAGGGGTTTAAATCCTCACCCACTAGCCATCGGAATTTTACGTTGAGTTCAATTTCATGAATCTCTTGGATTGTGCGAGACTGAACTGAGACCGGGAAGTAACTGTGTGCAACAGGAGCCCATGCCGATCGGGTGACGGCTACGTGGGTTGCAGCCTTGAATGCGTTCGACCTGATCTCTGCGGTTGAAGATTCTGTGGTTGAAGAGATTGAGTGATCACCATCGCCACGCGACCCGGAGCGCACCCTCATTTCAGCAGTTTTCCTTGACAAGGGGAGACGCCAAAAATCAACTTGAACAGGGAGGCCTTCCCTGAAGCAGGCGGTCACAAAGAAATCATAATGCTTTGAAGGTCGGAAATGAAATAATGCGATGATCCGGTCGGAGATCTTTTGAATTCCGACAAGTTTGCGACAATCAATAAAGTGACTCCGGTGTTCGCGTGCTCTACCCGACCAGCAATCCAGCGGGTGAGAGAGAGCAGCGCGTTGTGGGAAAAAAATGCCGAGATTATCCAGTTTGTGATTAAGGCGTGAGTTTTCATTCACTGGATACGGATTTCCGGCATTGGATTCGTAAAACTTGTTCCCTCGTCGGAGCTGATCAATACGGCAATCAGGAACATGATCTGCCGCGGATAGATTAGGCTTGGCAATCATGGGGATCTGTTCTGTATCGGTGACAATCAATCGCTCGGTGTCACCGGAAAAGTCAAATGCCCAGCCGACGGAAAAGTTTCTCAAACTCGCTGCCGGTCCATTTTTTTCAGGACTTAAAAAGTGATAACTTCCCATGCCGATAAATCCAATTCGCTCACTCAATCGGTAAGCAATCTGTATTTCGAGCAGATAAGATTCAATCAGTAGCCGGTCTGACGAGTTTGGACTTTTGAAACTCGTTCGGTCAATCTCCTGATATTGATCTAATGTAATCAGGCTTTCAGAGAGTCGGAGAGTTCGATCGGACTGCACTGGTAACAACAGCCCCTTGATAAATTGTGCGGGACGAGGATCTGTGGCTGAGGTCTGAAGTTGCGTACAGCATGTAATCGTGAAAGGAACAAGCCAGAGTGTGGTGATGCGATCGATGTTGATTTCCCTCGGCAGGAGTTTAGATGAGTTGATGATCTTTGGTTACTATCAGGAGATGGATTTCGCTATTGAACGGGTGTCCAATTGTTATCACGAGTTTCATTTTCTTCTTTTCTTGTGCTCGGATAGGTGCGGGGCGACACTCCCTCTGTTCGCACCTCATCGCAACGTGTACTCACGATTGGTTGATATAGCCCCCAATTGGTGGAGCGATACTTGATGCATTGGGCAGGATATTGCGTCAACGAGCAATATTGGCTGCATTGCCAAGTTTGAAAGCAGTGTTGGAAAGTCCATTCCGTGATGGACCATCCCGGTGTGTCCTCGTCAGCTTTCCGGTAACGAATAATTGGGCTAATCAGGTCCGAGCTAGTAAACCGGGCACCCATGCGTTGTTTGCATTCGGCGTATGCCAAGTGCCATTGTAGGGATTCGTCCTGTTCGTAATGGGGTTCACACCCTGAGCAATCCGTTCCAGTGAATATCGTTTCCCAAGTTGTGTCATGGTCCCTCGCCCATGCAAGTAGAACGGACTGACAGGTGGTCTCTGTGTAGGGATAAGCACACCGCCAATCAAGCCTTGGATCATCAGAGGGAAGCTCAGTAGCGGAGCAGAGACTTAATGCTGTTCGATACAGGTAAATCAGAATTGATAATCTTCGAAACATCAGAGTGCCTCAGTAGTCAAGGTAAAGGTAGAGTCAGTAAAGATTTTGGAAATGTCGAGTTTGAAAACCACGTGGCACAAGTCATGGATTTCGAGCTGAAAAATCAAGCCATCGGTTATCTGAGTGCTGCATCATAGAAAGACATCGAGTGAGAACGCGTGAGTTTGGCTTCTGCCGGTTTGGATGGACTTCTCCCATTTTCATTCTTGTTGCGAGTGTTGGATGAGTGACAAAGCGCAGATCAATTCTCCTGTCGGTCCTTGGACAGTCATCAGGATCGAATTTTCTTCTCCGGCGTTGACAGGGTCCGAATTGCTTTCTGTTTCGGATCGGAAGAGCGTTGCTTCCAATTCCAATAGCACGGGAGAGATTCGGTTCCACCGAACTTCACCCACCGTGATGTTCTGCTGGCTTTCAACATCACCGCGGATATCGACTGCAAGTTCCTGCAAAGGTAGTGGATGATTGGGATGATGAATAATTCTGGATCGCACGAAACTCTCATCGTCGATCCAGTTAATGATTTGCACGGAGGGTAGGAAATGCGCCTTCTGCTCACAAATGATTTCAATCGGCAGGTCAACTGAACGAGGCGATTGGTTCTCGATAAAATGTAATCGAAGGTGTTCCATTGATTTTCCGAAGGACAGGTTCGGCTCGATTTCGATCGTGAATTTTGTGTCGTCGGACCTCATTCCGACCACATTGACCAAGCCCCTGACTGACTGGCAATCCACGATATGAATCTCTGGTCGTTTATCACCACTGACAGTTTCTACCTTGCCTGCAGGTCCGCAATGAATTTTTGAGCTGTCTAGTGACAGCGGAGCGATCACTCTACCGCTTAAGATGATCTCGAGGATTTGCTTATTGGGATTCGCCAATACGATTTTAAATTTTCGGACGAATCGACCGACACGTTGAGATGGAGCGAGATTTAGAATCCAGATTAAGTCTTCCCCTGTTTTTGCTGCAAAGTGAATGGTCTTTGCTTTTGAACATCCGCAGTCAGTATGTAGAGCCTGCATGACAACTTCTTGAGGCAGGGTGTTCTCAAGATGAAACTCGAATGTCGGGCTCTCATCGTACTGAAGATTGCCTAGGTTGATATGTTTTCGGTCAGGTAAATGATCAAGTTTAACGTTGATGAGAAGTGGTTTCTGGATAGTTCCTCCGGCCTCTGGCTGTGTGGTGGATGTTTTTGTCTCTGAATCCCCATTGATGTCTGTTAATCCGTTTTGCCCCAAAGCATGTGAAGCTCGGGTGGTCCACAAAATCACAGACATGCAGGCGATGATCCTGAATGATTTTCTCATATGCTCCAATTCTTTCGGCGACTCTTAGCAGGAGGAAACGAATCCGGCTCATTAATAAACCAACAAGAGAGGTTACTCCCTAGATCGGTTTCCGAACTGTAGAGACACGCTAGCGGCGGGCAAGTTGCTGAAGAATGTGCGGAGGTTTCAAAGGGAGCTTGATTCCGTCCCGCTCACCCGTTTTGTTTTATGGATTTGGGGTCTCGTTACCCTGTTTGTGCATTCCCGAGTCGTGAAAAATTGTTATTTTTTATGCTCACCGAAGGGACACATTTGGTTGTGAACTCCGCACGCTATCGGGAACTGTTTAGAAAATGCTGAAAGACATAGCGTTCGCAATTTGTATCTGATTCAAGAGCAGGGTTTGGGATGAGCGTGGCCTCGGAAAAACGATGGGCGGTGCAGGATTCTGCTAAGCTTTATGAAATTGAGCAATGGGCGGGTAATTACTTCCATATCGCGTCCAACGGTAATCTATGCGTCGCACCCGACAGAAATCCTGAGAACAGTATTGATCTCAAACATCTGGTGGATCAATTAGGGGAGAGAGGCCTCGAGCTGCCAGTGCTTCTCCGATTTAACGGTATGTTGGCCGACCGATTAAAGCACCTTAATGATTGCTTTCTCAACGCCATTGAAAGCCATGACTATCAAAATCGATATCGATGTGTTTTCCCGATTAAAGTCAATCAGCAGCGAGGAGTTGTTCAGCAAGTCATTCAGCACGGGCGTGAGTTTGGATTTGGTGTGGAAGCTGGAAGTAAGCCTGAGCTTCTGGCGGTCGTTGCCATGACGGATCCACAGATGCCAATCATATGTAACGGATTCAAGGATGCTGAGTTCATTCGAATGGCTTTATTGGCACAACGCTTGGGACGCACGGTGATTCCCGTCGTCGAAAAGGTTAGCGAATTGGATCTCATCCTAGAGATTGCTGAATCACTTGGTGTCCGGCCGACCCTTGGAATGCGAGTGAAGTTGGCAACCCGTGGATCGGGGCGCTGGCAAGCAAGCGGAGGTTATCGAAGTAAGTTCGGTTTGACGGTTGCGGAGATGCTGACGCAGTTGGATCGATTGATTGAGCGTGGTATGGGGGATTGTTTCCAATTACTTCATTTTCATGTGGGGAGTCAGATTGGAAATATTCGACAACTGAAATCCGCCATTCTTGAAGCTTCGAGAATCTACGTCGATCTGTATCGACGCGGAGCCGGGTTGTCCTATCTGGATGTCGGAGGAGGGTTGGGTGTCGATTATGATGGATCGCGGACCGATACCGACTCAAGTATGAATTACACTGAACAAGAATATGCCAACGATGTGGTCTA
>JAYYHM010000331.1:0-2691 GCA_036148415.1 Planctomycetota bacterium | reverse complement strand
GAAGGTTTGGCCCACCTTGGCGAGAAGCCAAGGCAGTTTGATCGCAGATGAAGAAACCATCGTCAGCACCAAAGTCGCTGGCCGTGTGTCCAGTGTCCTTGTCGACCTCGGGGACGTGGTGGAAGGAAATCAGCCCCTTATTCTCATCGACCCTACCGAGTTCAAATTACAAGCAGATCAGGCGAAAGCACGACTGGATCAAGCACGTGCCGCGGTAGGATTGACGCTCAATCAGACCGCATCCGACCTGAGCCCCAAACTAGCACCTCCGGTTCGACAAGAGAAAGCGATCTGGGAAGAAGCAAAGAACAGCTTGGCGAGAGCTGAAACGCTTTTGGGACAAGGTGCGATTTCCAAAGGCGAGTATGATATCGCATTCGCTGCAGAACGTGCTGCCGAGGCGCGGCATGCAGCGGCATTGAATGGTGTCCAAGAGAAGATCGCAACGATCGCAACTCGAGAAGCAGAGCTGGCCATCGTGGAACATCAGATAAAGGAAACTACCATTCACGCACCGTTCGGTGGTTATGTCAAAAGCAGGAATGTGGCCCCGGGAACCTACCTGTCCATCGGAGAGCCGGTCATCTCCGTGGTCAGAACAGACCCGCTACGATTTTGCGGCACACTCCCCGAGCGGTACGCTCAACTGCTTGAGGAGGGGTTAAAGGTAAAATTAGAACTGAACGCCCCACCCCATCAAATTGAAGCAAAAATCACGCGTGTAAGCCCAACGCTCGATGATCAAAGTCGAGCACTCAGCTTCGAAGCCGACATAGCGAATCCCGATCAAGTTATACGAGCTGGGCTTTTCGCCGAAGCAGAAGTCATCATTGACCCAGATGCTACATCACTCACCGTTCCGATCTCTGCGGTACAATCTTTCGCGGGTGTCCAGAAAGTATGGAAGGTGGTTGAGGATCAAGCCGTCGAACAAGAGGTGCTACTCGGTAGTCGCCGTGGAAACTGGATTGAAATTACCTCCGGCATTCAAGCCGGCGACGAAATTCTGATTGAAAGTGCAAAGGGGAAACGTGCATTGGTTACTCGAATCGGTGATTCTCTGTCCAATACCAACCCGATGGATCCTTCCTCGGAACCTCCTCTTTAGAGGTTGCATTCTCCACGATTGGCAATGAGAAAAGAAGCTTCTAAATCAGGCACACAAGAGGACTACCGTTGTATTGGCTAGCTGAGGTATGTGTGAAACGCCCCGTCTTCGCGCTGATGCTGGTTACCGCATTAGTCGTATCCGGCCTCGTTGCATTCCCTCAACTCGGTGTCGATCGTTTCCCCAACATGGATCTACCTCAGATCTATATCAGCACCACTTATGTTGGGGCTGCAGCTGCTGAGGTGGAATCGGAAGTGAGCTCGGTAGTCGAAGACGCAGTGGCTTCCGTCTCAGGAATCAAAGAGCTTCGATCCATTTCTTGGGATGGCAGATCTTTCGTCATTGTCACCGTCGAACTCGACAGAAACATTGACGCTGCGGTCCAAGATGTAAGAGATGCGATAGCGGGGGTTGCTAGACAGCTACCGGCTGGACTTGATCCACCCATCGTTAAGAAACGCGATCTCGATTCTTCATCCATCATGACGCTTGCGGTTTCCGGTGAGCGTTCTTCACGAGAACTCTTCGTACTCGCTGATCGCTACGTCAAGAACATAATCGAATCCTCGCCTGGCGTAGCGGAAGTGGAGATTGCCGGAGCCACCGATCGCGCGATACGAGTCGATATCGACGCCAATCGATTAGCAGCCCATCGGCTATCGATACTCGAGATTCGCGAAGCGTTGAAAAGACAAAATGCTGAAGTCCCGGGCGGGCGGGTGGATGAAGGAAAGCGAGAAAGGGCTTTGCGCACGCTGGGCCGAGTCCGTGAGTCAGCAGATTTTAAAGATCTTGTGATCAGCACTGTGAACGGACAACCACTCCGATTGAGCGATGTCGGAAACGTTGAGGATACAACCAAGGAGGTTCGGACGCTTGCTCGCTTAAACGGAAAGCCTGCCGTAGTTCTCCAGATACAGCGTCAATCGGGGGAGAACACGGTCGCCGTGATTGATGCCATCAAAGCCAGATTGCCTCGATGCCAAGAATTATTACCCGATGATGTCGATGTCACCATCATGCAGGATCAGTCGCGTTACATTCTCGAAGCTTTACACGAAATTCAAAGACATTTAATAGCCGGTAGCTTCCTAGCATGTCTGACCGTTTTACTTTTTATGAAATCTTGGCGATCAACTCTCGTGGCATCGGTAGCTATTCCGTCCTCCATCATTGCCACGTTCGCTTTTATGAAATGGTTTGGATTTACACTTAACAACGTCACGATGCTCGCGCTCGTGCTCATGGTTGGCGTTGTCATTGATGACGCGATCGTTGTGCTCGAAAATATCTTTCACAACATTGAAGAAAAAGGCTTGGCTCCCCAACAGGCGGCTATCCAAGGCACGCAAGAAATCGGCCTAGCCGTTCTCGCTACCACCATGTCATTAGTCATCGTGTTTCTGCCTGTCTCTTTCCTATCCAGCGTCACAGGCAAACTTCTCTTTGAATTTGGAGTTACCGCGAGTATCGCCATTTTGATCTCCATGGTGATCAGCTTTTCGCTGACTCCAATGATGTGCAGCAAGTTACTGCGACCAGAATCTTCGGTCCAAAATAAACGCGGTCAGCCGCGTTCC
>JAYYHM010000330.1:0-24482 GCA_036148415.1 Planctomycetota bacterium | reverse complement strand
GGTGTTTCTTTGTGCTTAATTACTCATCAAATTCGGTTTGCAGAGCTGCAGCTAATCTTGCTCGCTCCCGAAAATCCATTTGCTCTCGCAGGGATTTCGCTAGGATATAGCCATGCGCATTCCTTATCAAAGTCGGTTATCCTCTGGTGCGAATATGACACCAATGATCGATGTTGTCTTTTTGCTGATCATCTTTTTTCTGGTTTCAAGTCATCTTGCCCGCCAAGAACACCGACTTCCGGTTGAGCTTCCTTTTGCGGAAAAATTTTCTCCACTTGATCCAGAGAAGCAGTCGCTGACCATCAGTGTAGATCTTGACAGACAGATTTACGTATCCGGTGATGATGTAGATATTTCGCAGCTGAGGCAGATTTTAGCGGATTATCAGGCTAGCCGAGGCGCAGCAGCAGCTATTCGCATTCGTACAGACACCGCCGTCCAATATCAGTACGTGGAGCCTATACTCCGGGAAGCCGCCAAATTGGGCATCGCTGACGCTGCAATAGCGGTTCAAGAGGGAGACTCGTTATGAGGTTACCGGAAGCTCATGGGCGTCGATCGATTGAGCTGAAAATGACGCCGATGATAGATGTAGTATTTTTGCTTCTCGTCTTCTTCGTTTGGACCAGTAGTTTTGACTTACCCGAATTTGATCTTCAAGCTTCGATTGCTCGACCGCCGGTTGGAGGCCTTGAGAGCGATGAATTGAATGAAGAAATTGAGGAATATGATGAAATCGTGATTCAACTCAATCAGGTTGAGGGTCAATTGATCATCTATTTGAACGATGAGTCGGTAGCCAGCATAGATTCTTTAACGGAAAAGTTACAAGCTGTTCTAAGCTTGGGTATTCAACCGCCAGTGATTATTGATCCTAGTGATACCGTAACAGTGGGCAACGCTGTGAAAGTTTATGATGGGGCTCGCCAAGCAGGATCGGATCGCGTGCTTTTCGCCGCGAAGGCGGATTAGGACATGCATCTGAAATCAAAACAGCGATCAGGTTATTTACTACTGATGTGTTTCCTTTTATTCGTTGATACTCCGATTCAGGCGTTCGCGGATACAGGGTGGCAAGTTACCCGTTCAACCCAAAGCTTGGATCTTGACACGGTTCGTCAGTTAGTGGCTAAGCAAAAATTTAGAGAAGCTATAGAGTACTGCGAAACACAGATTAGGCAGTATCCCGCCTCTTCTCTGTACGCTGCCAAATGGGCAGTTGAGCACTCGCAAGTACTCGTGGCCATGGCGAATGAGGAGCAGATCTTTAATGAGATAGCAGCTAACCAATCTACCGGCCCTATCGTTGCCCTTCTCGAGTCTTATCCAGAACATGATTACCGGCTCTTTTTAGAAGCTGGAATTTATCATGCGAAAAAGCAAGCTGTACTTCATTTAGTGTCTCGATCTGTTATATCGCCACTTAATGAAGAGTTGAATCAAGAGGCTCTCCGCTTTTCGGTAAGAGTGAGTGATTCGATTACCAAATTCGTAGAGAAAATAAAGAGGTACCGCTCACAAATGAGCGGACAAGCTGCTTTGAGCAGTATGCCTTCTCCAGAAGAACTCTACCGATTACAGCAGGGTTTGATGGTGGATGTAGTTTCCCTCGCACTCATTCAAACCAGCTTGATCGACTCAAATAGCAGTGATTTCATAGCAGCTGCGACGAGGACAGAGAAAATAGCAAACGACGCGCTAGCTGTATTGCCAAGCGGCACCGTAGCAAGACGTGAAGTGCTCCGTTTAAGATTGGAAGCGCTAATCCGCATGAAGCAATCTGCGAGGGCAGCGGAAATGCTCAGTAAACTTGATGACCCGTATGAATTTGGAACCTCCTCTGAATGGAGAGCGCTACGTGTGCGTATGCACATAGAGCAAGACCAAGAACTTGCTGCTCGCGATGCCCTAGTTGATTTTTATCGAATTCCATTGGAAAGAATGATTTTACAACCAGGTCTTCTGGGTGAAGTTGTTATCGAGATGGATTTATCTCTACTACGGTTCTTTCTTCATTACGGCACAACGCAGAGAGTAGCAGATTGTTTAGATTGGATTGAGCAGAGAGGAGGTAGATACGCGAGACTGAGGGCCGATGCGATCGCGTTGGAAAAAATAATCGGCGAAGATAAGGATCTGACCCTTCGGAAAAACCCTAAACTCATCGCAGCACGCGGTGAACAATTGATACGAAACGGTAATTTGTCAGAGGCTGCTGAGTTGCTTGCACTAGCATCGAGTTTAGCTGGTCAAGCTGATGATGGAGTTCAGTATGGTGTTCAAGCAGCTGCAGCCTTTCAATCGTTGAAAAACGTGTCACGGGCCATGGAAGTGTTGAGGATGGCTTCTGTAAAACACGCAAAAAGTAAGGAAGCTTCATCAGTCCATCTGCAGTCGGTGATCTTATTTTCACAAATGAATACTTCAACTGTGGATGACTTACAAAGTCAATTACGCGAACATCTTGCGATCTGGCCACAATCTCGAACCACCCGATCAGTCTCTTTATGGCTGTACAAGATTCTAAAAGAGAAGCTGCAATTGATTGAAGCGGCCGATGTGCTGACGTCCCTTTTGCAAGGAGAACAACCGCCCTCGGACGAGGGGTTGCTGTCCCAAGCGTGGCATGAAGCTCTCTCTCAAGATTCGGTAGATTGGTTATCCGTGTCCGACAGTTTTTTTCAACAGGTTCAATCGAATCCCTCCACTGATTACCTATCTGATACTCGGCAGAAATTAGCGTTGATCTTATTGGATGCAACCAAACTTAAGACTTTGGAGATCACTCATTTCGGGGAGTTTGAGAACGCGATTTATAATCTTCGCTTAGGACTACACCATCAGGAAAATCTACCTGACCCACCAGAGGATTGGACTGATTACCACTGGTTGAGGGCTCTAACACTCAGAATACTACAAGACGCAAAGAACCAGGAAGATCTCCGGCTCAGTGTTGCTCGGTCATTATTGACTTGGCGAGGGGTGGAACTGAACGTACCGCAGAGAGCAGAGTGTCTTCTTTGGTTGCAGCAATTCGAGCAGGCCATCGAATCATTGGAAGCTTGGATGGCCCAGTCGCCAAATTCTTTAGACTGTCGCGTCACTTCTGCAAAATTGTTGGTAGCGAGCGATGATCACGTTGCTGTTCTCAAGGGAGCTGCGATCTGGAATGCTATTTCACAGGGTATGAAGAAAGGCACAGAGATTTGGCATGAGTCCAAAATAGAACGCATCAAAGCTCTTAAGAAGGCTGGAGATGAAAAGTCCGCACACAAGCTTATTCGATACCTATTGCTTACCACCCCTGATTTGAGTGAATACTGGAAATCGAAATATCAAGAACAGCTCAAATAGAACTTCGACCATTAATGAAACGAGCGGTAATTGAGGTTACCGGTATGTCACTAAAAAAACATCTGAGGTTCGTGATTCTCGAGCATGAACCGGCAGTGCTTTTCGCGAGAACCCCTGCCATTCACTATGACTGGATGTTCGAAGTACAAGGCAGTCTTCGCACATTCGCGACGGATCCAATAGATCTATTGGGTCAGGAAATTCAATCCAACTTACCTGCTACTGAATTAGCAAAGCACCGGCTAGATTATCTCCATCTTCGAGGGGATATTGGACGTGGGCGTGGATGCGTTACTGAAATTGCTCGCGGAAATTATCAGGTGAATAAGAACAACCAAGATTGCTTTGATGTTGTACTTGATTTCCAACAGCCTTGTTTCGAGAATTCCATTCATTGCAATTTTTCTAGGAGAGCTTCAGATTTCGAAAGTCCATCCTGGATTTTTGAAATCATGATCGAATAAATAGGGGATCTTATACGAGTCCTGCAAGCATTCGCCGCCATAGCGAAGCCTTGAGAGGTAAGCATCGTCTGCGTTGCGGTTAAGTTGGATGCATTTAAGGTGCTTACGGTCGGAAACGATTTTTGTCCCTAGAAACGCAACGAATCAGGGAGCCAGTCTTTCAGGGTTTCCGCAACAGTCGGTTTTGCTTTTTCTTTTCGTTCAGCAGATTTTTCGATTTGGATTGAATTCTCTCGCTTATTGGAAAGCAAGTATTGAATCCAGAAATTATCGAGTAGTTTTCCAGCCGGTAAGAGGTTTCCTCTTTGCATTCCTTGAACTGCCAAAAATACACGACGCTGCAGATCCGCCCGCTCTGATTGGGTTGGAAAGTAATCATAGATTCGGACATCATCAATCCAAACCGTTCCAGGTTTTAGATTATCAATAGCCAGCCTGATGGGGCCGCTGGTCTCGGGTTGCAGACCATCGATTTCGAGCACCAAATCGTGTGTTAACCACTGCGCATTTTTTTGAACCTCAATGAGTTTGGAGACACGCAGCGGTTCATTTGCCTCAGAGGTCTCAATAGCAACCCGCACCTGCTGAGAATCCGTAATCTCAGCGGAGGGAACTCCTCTGATGGAGAGACTTACCGCAATTCGGCCTGAATCAGGGGGATCGAATGCCTCACTCATAATCCAAGTTCGGCCGGCGGTGTTCATTTCGGTTTGCAGACGCACCGAATGCATGCCATGTAAAGCAATGTTATGATCCACTTCGACGCAGCCTTCTGGGTGTTGTGCATGAAGCCAACCAAGAATACCAACTTCGCCAATTCGCTCGAAACTACCATTTGAAAGAAGGTCGGGATTCGCATTGGGCTGATTCAAGTGGCCAATATTTTCGACGATATCCGTAACTTTTTGCTTGATACGTTTAACGACGGGTGCACCTCCTGAAACGCGGTTCGTCCATTGTCTGACAGAATGAAGACCGCCCGTCGTGGATCGAATTACCATGCAGGTGCCTGGTTTAATTTTGACTCTCGCTCGAGTCGGTCGAATTGTAGTGATCTGTCTCGGATCTTCAGCATCAAGGCGATTCTGTAATGGGATTTCCCAAGTCAATGGTTCAGTAGTCTCGAGATCTATTTCTGTGCTCCACGGGACAAGATTGATTAGCAATAAATGCAACCGATCATCTTGGAAATATTTCCAGACTCTGACCGTGGCTGAATTTGGATCGACGGACTTCAATTCACTCAACGGAGTGTCAGGTAAATCTGCAAAGATACGTAAGTTCCTGATATCCGATTCGCTAAAATGTAAGTCAACCAATTGGGAACTGACAAAAATCCATCTTGGATTTTGCTTCTCGATAACTGTTGCAAGATCTTTAGAACGGATACTTACGCCATTCTTCGAGGCTAAAGCATCACTTGATTGACTAAGCTGAATAGCAAGTATTTCATATCGATTATCTAAGTCTTTGGTTAACTTTAGCCGCCCTGATAGATTGCTCGTTGTCGTGTATTGCATGTCTTGCACAAACAGACCCCCTAATTCAGCAATCCTTTCACCTTTATCATTGGCAGCAAAAATGAAGACAGGGAAGTCGGTGATTGAATCAAATAATCGATTCGCAACTGGTTGGTCTGCTTTTGTTGAGCTCCTAATCAAGTCAGACTCGCTTGCAGTGATTGCAACTTCGCTGTTTGACCCGTTTGTATCCGAGTAGGTCTTGTCTGCTGCGGATAGGTCGAGCATCCTCTGATTCATTTCTGATTCAAGCCATAGACCTAACGCATTATTTGGTCCTTCAGTATGGATTGAAAACCCAACAAAACATCGATGAGTTTTTCCTTTTTGTTCTAATTCCTTCAAGCATTCGCTGATCAAGCTCATTACGTTGCGTCTGCCTAGTTGGGCCTCCGCAGTCTGACGTTGGACTCTATCGGTTTCGCCTTTAGATGACTCTCCAATTGAGTCGCTTGGCCCCTGTTTGGAAAATTGGATGCTCGGGTTGAATTCGAGGATGATTCCGATATCTGAATCATCAAAGAAGGATAGAACGGTCTGCAGATATTGACTTCTTTCCGTACCCGCTTTCATTAGGTTCGCATAGATCTCACTGGGATACCATGCAGCATGCTGTTCGTTGACGGGAATCGAGATCGTGTCAAATCCGAGACGGTTTGCTCGATTTTTTAACCGGATCATCGCTAGGCGAAGCCGAAAAAGCTCGACGGTTTTTAAGCCCCATTCATTTTGGTCGACCCAATTCTGGTAATCCGCGCTGAGTTCATCTACCCAAGTTTGGTTTGTGAGTCGCAAGATAGAACTGCGAGTCCGATCCTTTTTTGTAGTGCGAGATGCTAGTGCAGCACCTGCGTCCTCTACCGTAATGGATTGAAATCTAAGATCTTCATTTTCATCTAAATTGGTGATTTTGATCTGATCAGCACTGCCAACCTGCCCTACCCAAGTGATGGTTTGCCATGAGTCATCGAGATCGGCGTTAGACTCGGGAATTACTGTGAATTGACGAGATGATGTCAGGCCTTCGCTTCCGATGGATACCTCGAACTTTGTCTTCACCTGACTTGGTAAACGTATGGAATGAATTTGAATGATTCCATCACTGTTCGCTAGCTTGGTTTCGAATGAAGATTTGGGCGCTATGGATGTAAGCTGCCCGCCAGGATTCACTTCTTGATTCCTCTGATAAACCAGGTGAGAGCTTGGCGGGACTTTAGCTGGTAAATTCACCCCTGCGGTTGCTAACCAATCTGGCATAAACCAGGAGGATGCTGACGGTTGGATGATCTGAAGGATATTCCGTTTTCGCGGATCCGTTGTTGTTGTCTCCGGGGTACCGCATGTCATGAAAGATCGTTGTATCTTCAAACCCCGATCGGATTGGCCGGTAAGTTTTGTCCAGAACGAATCGTCCTGATCGATCACCATCCAACGCGCTTCGTAGACACCCGCATTCAGGGGTGCTTGGATCTCTACGAAAGCTTCGCCACCTCCCTGCGAATCATCTGCTGTAATATCGAAGATCTCTTTTTGACAGATTTCATTGCTATCGATCTGATATAGTTCGAGCGTTAGACCGGGCCGTTTAAATCGTGGGGGCAGACTCGGGATTTTTACCTTGGTTTTTATTGTCTCCCCGATAGTGAAGGTCTTAAAGTCGTGCCAAGAATCAAACTCTATAGAAGAGGGAGGTGGTTGGAGAATGGACCACTTCCGTTTGGAGAATTCATCTTGATCTTCGAACAGGATGGGTTCGCCACTGATAAAATCTCGTATTTTGAACGTTTGAATGACTGTCCAGGAGTCTTGGATCGTGCTCGAGGTGGGTAGCTTACGTTGTACCAATAACTCTGCATCTCGAGAGCAGTCGATGGTCAAGTGGAACTGGTAGTCAGTGATTGTCTTCGATCCATGGATAAGAAGACGATTTCTAAGATTATTGAGATGATAAGCACCAGCGGAGAATGGATCTTCCGAGTAATTTTTAAACTCGGTGATAATGGCGTTATTCGTCGTAGCGGGATCTCGGACCTCGATCATGTAGTCCAATTGAATCGCTTGGTTAGCATTCAACCCAAAGCGGAGATCTATCCGCTGCGCGGGCACTGCATCACCGTGGATCACTGGGCAGAGTGAACAGGAGATCAGTACATGGAATATGAATAGCGCGCAGCGGCGAAAAATCCTAACCGATTGAAATGCGGTTGCCGATTTTGTTTTCCGGATGTGACGAGTGCGTTGAACCATTTTTGGCTTTTGATGACGACTTCCTGTCGCTGCCACTGAAGAGTCATGAACTCATTGGGAACAGTACCTAGAACGTTCGGGTTAAGTAAAGGTCTATAACGAGCCTTTTCTTGCCGAATTTGCCTATGTCCCCTGTTCTTCCCAGGGATTGTTCCAGTCACTCCAACTCTTGAGATAGTCTCGGTAGGCATTGCTCTGATCCTGACGATCCAGAATCCATTGTTTGGCAGAAGCCACAATTTCGCGTTCTCTTTCGATGGTAATGGATCCGAGTAGAACCTGAGTTCTAATGAAAACAAAATAGGTATCCAGCACATCGCATCGGCAATAATCACTGATGGCGATTTGGTTTCCTTGATCAAATTGTTCTTGGACTCGGTCGCCGCTCATGCCAATTTTTCCCGGTTTGCCGAGCATTTGAGCGACCAAGTTAAGCCCACCATTACAACGTGCCGCTCCAAAATTAGTCAGAACGTCTTGGAGATCTAAATGAGAATCGACATTAAAGCGGTTACGTGGTGACCGATATCCTTCATTTTTGAACCAATCTGGCACAGAAATTCCGTACCGAAACGCCGCAAGTTCCATCAATGGTAAATCAAAGCTGCGACCGTTGAACGTCACCCAGATGGGGCGACGGTACATCTCCCAGCCGGTCCAGAAATATTTCGTAATCACATGCGGTCGAAAAGAGGGTTCATCCAGCGATACGACGTCCAACAGTTCGAAGTCAGCAGAAACCTTCGCAATCACAACAGCCGTGGGCACTTGAAAGGTGTGTGGGATGAATGTAGTTCCCTTGTTTTCGAGTAGTTCATCTTGATACGCAGTGATCGCATCCGCAGCGCTTAATCCAAGTTCTGGGTATCGGACCTGTGAAATCAATTGGCCATCAGCGACGCTTTCAACATCAAATATTAGATATGAGACATTTGACATCGGTTTGCCCAAACGAAGTGGATTTTGCAGCTGGATCCGCGTGTCAGATGTTTTCTGAAAGCACGCATGCTGGATTGGCACTATTTGCGAGTCACTTACCCACTGACTGCCTAGGAACAATCCCCAAGAAAGTATAATGAATTATCGTTGTAGTTTTACAACATGTGGAAACCTTCGAAATCAATATTGGAAGTGCTCAAATGGTCGAGATTAATCGTGATCGCCTGCTCAAACGCTTCACGAAGTATGTGGAAATTGACACTGCTGCAGATCCATCGAGCAATCAATATCCAAGCTCTCAAGGTCAGTGGGTGCTTGGTAAGGTACTCTTAGATGAGTTGTTAGAAATGGGTGTGTTGGATGCCGAACAGGATGAAAATGGGCTGGTTTGGGGCACTCTACCATCCAATTCTGGTGAATCATTACCGGCTGTTGCCTTTGTTGCTCATATGGATACGTCACCGGAGGCACCAAGTGAGAATATTCAGCCACAAGTGGTTGAGCGTTACGCCGGCGGTGATCTCATGTTTAGCAATGGAGCAAAATTGACCATGGAAGAATGTCCGGAGTTAGAGGATCTAATTGGAAAAACTCTGGTATGCAGTGGTGGAGACACCTTGCTCGGTGGTGATGATAAAGCAGGCATCGCCATTATTATGGAACTTGCGGAGACGCTACTTGAAAATCCAACGCTCCAGCATGGTCCCGTAAAAATACTAATGACTTGCGATGAAGAGATAGGTCGCGGCACCGACAAGATTGACTTAGCAAAGCTCAATGCAAAAGTTGCCTATACCATTGATGGTGGAGGAGCTGGAATCATTGATGTGGAAACCTTCTCTGCTGATGCTGCAACCGTTCAATTTGTTGGCCACAATATACATCCTGCTATCGCCAAGGGAAGAATGATCAATGCCGTCAGGGCAGCTGGAGAGTTCATCGCACAATTACCCGGCTTGGGCAGTACACCCGAGTCAACGGAGGGCCGCGAAGGATTTATTCACCCTTATGATTTTTCAGGTGGTGTTGGTGAGGCCAAAGTTGAGCTGCTTCTGCGCTCCTTTGAATCGAGTCAATTGGATGAATATGCCGACCAACTGTCTCAGATATGTGAAGTTATCCGAGAACAATTTCCAGGTCTTGAGGTCAACCTGGAAATCAGAAACCAGTATCGGAACCTGCGTGATGGACTGATCGGTTTGCCTGAGGCAATCGATCTCCCAGTTCAGGCGTTTCAAGATTTAGGTAGGAACTGCGAGAAAGCAATCATTCGTGGCGGCACAGATGGCAGTCAACTTACAGAGAAAGGCCTACCTACACCGAATCTGTCGAGTGGGCAGTATCAGATTCACAGTGTCAGAGAGTTTGCTTGTTTGGATCAGATGATTGAGGCTATCGAGCACCTTCAGGTGCTTCTCAGCTTGTGGACCAATCCGACGACGGATCAGTGATCAACGCAGATCCTAGCGGCAGCGGATTCATTTAGTTTTTGGATTTCAATCGTTTGCGTTCATATAGGTTACGAACGATCTAATTCTATGGTTGCGTGCTTCATCTCCAATGTCCCCACGACAGATGGATCCCCAACTTCCGCGTTACCGGTATGGACTACGAGATTGGAGGATAAGCGAGTACTGCCAGCATGATGGGAGTGGCCACATAGCACAACAATTTGCCGGTCTGGATATTCACTCGCAAATCTTTCAAGCACTTCACCGGTTTGCCCGCATACAAAGAATGGGGACCAGTGCTCGTCTGCTGTCTGTCCCTTGTACCAACAAGACTCTACGAAGGGGGGAACATGAGTTAGCACTAGGATGTTGCGGGTTTCCGCGGGAAGATCTTTCAGCTTCTCTGAAAGTCGTTTAGCCGAGTGTGAGCCGAGTGATTGCAGCTCACTTTTCTGTTGTGAACTGGTTAGCGTGGTGAAATCTCGAATGCGCGAGAAATCAGATAATTTTACGAATGAATTATCAAAGTCCCCTTTTGTAGCGTCACCCCAAGCATCTTCACCCACGAGGTAGATAGAATCCTTTGCCAAGTTCGATGATTGAGGGATTTCTATCGGGGAGCAATCGGTTAAATAATGAAGTTGTTCATGCCTCCTACAGAGTCTCACGATGTCCTGTCTTGTGTGACGGATTGTTCCATCGTAGAAGTCATGATTACCCAGTACAAAATAGATTGGGACATGAACCTGATGAACCAATCTTTCAAGCCAAACAATCGCCTGACCACTCTCTGCAATATCTCCCCCGATGAGCAGACCATCCATAGGTTGACTTGCGATCATACCCAACCATCGCTCCTGTATTTCAGGAGGAGCGTGATCAAGGTGTAGGTCGGTAGTCCAGACCAATTTCGACAATTAAGCAGACTCATCTGCGCGGGATGCAGCGGCTAGGGCTTCAGCTTTATCAGTTTTTTCCCAAGTGAAGCCATCTCCATCACGCCCGAAGTGGCCACCCGCCGTGGTGTCTTTGAAGACAGGACGTCTGAGCTGAAGATGATCGATGATACCGCCTGGTGTCAAAGGGAAATGCTCACGCACTAGCTGAACCAGCTGATCATCGGAAACCGTTCCGGTGCCCTCGGTATCAACATGGACACTAACAGGTTCGGTAACACCGATTGCATAGGCGAGTTGCACTTCACACCTTTCAGCAAGATCCGCCGCAACGATATTCTTAGCGATGTAGCGAGCCATGTAGGCTGCTGATCGGTCCACCTTGGTTGAGTCTTTACCACTAAACGCTCCACCGCCGTGTCGTCCCCAACCACCGTAGGTGTCAACAATAATCTTTCGACCTGTCAGTCCGCAGTCTCCATGAGGCCCACCGACAACAAATTTTCCCGTTGGGTTAATGTGATATTTGATATCGCCCTTATCTAATTCTGATGGAATCGAGGGCTTGATCACATGCTCGATGACAAATTCTCGAATTTCTTCATTGGATACATCAGGACAATGCTGAGCACTCACGACTACGGTGTCGATACGAACAGGTGTGTTACCCTCATATTCGACTGTGACCTGACTTTTATTGTCTGGACGAAGCCAATTCACTTCTTTCTTGAATCTTGCTTCCGTGATTCGATTGATAATTCGATGTGATAAGGCAATCGGCATCGGCATCAGTTCAGGTGTATCACGGCATGCGTAACCAAACATTAAGCCTTGATCGCCTGCACCAATTTCTTTTCCTGAGTCGTTGTCAGCATCAACGCCCTGTGCAATATCAGGGCTTTGGCTGTCGAGTGACACCATCACAGCACAGGTGTCTCCGCAAATACCCATTTGGTCATCGGTGTAACCCACTTCGTTAATTACACTGCGGACAACGTCGATGTAATTGAGTTTTGCTTTGGTTGTGATCTCGCCTGCGATAATCGCGACTCCAGTGGTTACCATGGTTTCACATGCGACCCTACTGTTAGGATCTTCGGAAAGCAAAGCGTCCAGAACGCCGTCAGAAATTCGATCGGCGAGTTTATCAGGATGCCCCATGCTGACCGATTCGCTGGTAAAGAGATATCGAGCGCTACTCACAATGGTTTTCTCCGGAGTTTGCCATTAATATGCTTAATGGCACATAGATTTAAATTAGGTTCTAGTGAATTACCGTGCCAATAAATTACTTGTCAGACCGCGTTCTGAGAAGCTCCGTGATTGATTGGAGCCCATAATCTAGCAAGGTCTCCGTCTGTTTTCTTCCAAAAGCCGCGATTCAGATACTTTTCGGTTTCATTGGATTGCTCGAGACGGGACGATAGGGGTCGTCAAACCAAGGTAGCTCAGATGCGAAATCACTCCAATCCCAGAGCGAAAAAACCGACTTGCGAGCAAGCAGAATTAGCTGCGATGGGAAGCTCCATGCCAGCTAAGCGCGCTATTACTCCGCTCCTCTTATCCTTTGGGTTTCATTTAGTTGTCTTGGTACTGCTTGGGCTATGGTGGGGATCTCAGCCAAAAGGAACAGAAAAATCGCAAAATGACCGGTCGATCGGAATCGCTGTGGTTCACAAGTTACCTGATCGCCAACGTTACACAGAGGTTCAAAGCTCAATCGCAGAATCCGAGTCTAGCGAAGACACAACCACTTCGGACGCCTCGAGTTCATCTCTAGCCCCACCATCTGACCTTGCACCCCCTATAGATCTAGCAGGGATCCTCAATTCTCTTCAGTCCGACCCTTCTCCCGTGGATGGCACAGGGTTAGCCGGTGAGAGTAATTTACCGGGTGATGCATTTTCCACTGGCTCTTCAGAGCAAAACGGAGAGGGAGAGGAGGCGACCACCATGGTATTCGGTGTGTCCGGTAGTGGAACGCACTTTGTCTATGTCTTTGATCGATCCGACAGCATGAATGGTTTTTCTGGTCGTCCGTTAAGGGCAGCCAAATCCGAGCTGATTAGGAGTCTCGGGTCACTCACGGAGCGTCAGCAATTCCAGATCATTTTTTATAATGACCAACCTAGGCCATTTTCACTGCCGGGAATACCCATGTCTATGGTTCGCGCTGAATCCGGAAATCTAGATCTCGCGAGAAAATATATTCGATCGATCGCTGCTTACGGTGGCACGGAACATGAGTCTGCGCTTAAATTGGCACTCCGAATGGGACCTGATGTGATCTTTTTTTTAACGGACGCAAGAGTTCCGCGACTATCGCAGGCTGAATTGAGAGAACTTCAGATCCGAGCCAGCTCCTCAGGTACCACGATTCACTGCATCGAGTTTGGTTCGGATGGGGGTGTACCGGTGGATAACTTTCTCACCCAACTCGCGGCGATGAACCAAGGTCAGTATCGGTATATTGATGTTCGAAAATTGGACAACTAATGTGTTGATTCCCTTTAGAGCATGATGTGACGGTTGTCGAACATAAGAATAGGTTTAGCTGATAACTCTTCTCAAGGTATTGGGGCTGATTGGGTTTGGTGAACGTACTTGCAATTTTTTTCCCGATCATTGTTTTATTCAGTGGCGCTTTGAATGCTGGATTTGCATCGACCATTTGGTTAGCGCCTTCGCCTTCAGAACCCCGGGACACCAGTTGGTATCCAGCCGAAATACAAAAACAGCAAGGTCAAGTTGTTCAATTTGACCAGGATGCAATTGTGATTATTGATCCAAAAACGTCTCGATCGAGGCGATTCGCCTCATCGAGAGTTCTATGGATTGAGGCAGATGATCAGACAGATCGTGAAAAGAAAATACGATCTCTGTTTGAAGAACGGCGGGATTCCGATGTTCTTTCAGGTTTATCTGATGTTCTCAATGAGCGTCCGCCGGTTTGGCGGCAGCAGTGGCTCACCATGGTTGCTGCAGTTTCGGCCTGGCGAACTAAACGTGGCAATGTCGCTCTCGAACTGATAAATCAACTCGACCAAAGACCATTGCCCTTGATGACCCTGGCGTGGTTACCCATTGCCTGGACTAATCAGGTTACGGTGGAGCCTTTAGTGGCGGATGCTTTAGACCGACTATCAGATTCTTCTCCAATGGTTCAATTAATCGCAAGTAGTTGGTTGCTGTCTTCTGTGCATCGAAATGTTGCTTCGGAGAAGATCAAGGAGTTAATCACATCAGAGCGGAAAGAGGTTGCGCAATTGGCATCAGCGTTATTGTGGCGGGTTGCGACACCTGAACAGGTTAAGAAATCAGCTGGAGACTGGCGGAAAGAGATAGAAAGAATGCCACTTATGCTGCAGAGCGGACCTCTGGTGTTGCTCAAAAGTAAATTGGAATCTTCCGGCGAGGCGACAGCCGCTGAGCATCTTCAATGGTCAATTGATGTCGCGCCACTAATGACACAGCTGCGTTGGCTTGATGGTCGCTGATTTGATTGAATGATTGTCCTTCGAAAAGAAACGAAGGATGCACATACAGGAGCTAGTTTTCCCGTAGCTATAAGATGGAAAAGTAAGATGAGTAGTATTTTTTCAAAGATCATTTCCAAGCAGATCCCGGCAGATATTTTGTACGAGGACGACTTATGCATGGCTTTTCGTGACATTAATCCCCAAGCTCCAACACATTTTCTAGTAATACCCAAAAAGGAGATCCAATCGATGGCTGATTTGACTGCCGATGATCAGGCGATCGTTGGTCAGTGTCTTGTTATCGCGGCTCGAGTGGCCTCAGAGGAAGGTTTAGCCAATGGATACCGTTTGATCGCAAACACGCTCGAAGACGGTGGCCAGGAGGTACCCCATCTCCACTTCCACATACTTGGCGGACGCAAACTGAATTGGCCGCCAGGTTGATGAGCGATACCTTTAGGTCTCATCTTCCTACTCGGGGATTAAATGAATTATGCGTGCCTTTGATGACTTTGATGGAGAGATAAATCGACTTAAAACATTAGGACGTCTGCGGTCCTTGATGCCGCGTCGCGCCGAAGGGATTTATCTATACACCGACAACGGCGAAAGATTGTGCAACTTTAGCAGTAACGATTACCTAGGGTTTGCTAGTCGACACTGTGATCCGGCCCGTCAAGGTGCTGGAGCTAGTGCTCTGGTGAGTGGTTGGACAGATCTGCATCAAAATTTGGCAGATGACCTAGCTGGTTTCGAGCAGATGGAGGCAAGCTGTTTGTTCCCCAGTGGTTACGCAGCGTGTAGCGGTGCTGTGGCCACGTTGGCCCGCGAAGGCGACATCATTTTTAGTGATGCGCTCAATCATGCATCTCTGATAGACGGATGTCGCTTATCCAAGGCCACATGTGTGGTTTATCCTCACTGTGATATGCCTGCTTTAAGGGCATTATTAAGTAAACAACGGGGACTGTATCGGAATGCGTGGCTTGTTACCGATGGTGTCTTTAGCATGGATGGCCATGTTGCTCCCTTAGTGCAAATATGCGACCTGGCAGAAGAGTTTGATGCTGGTGTAATCGTAGACGAAGCACACGCGACGGGCGTTCTCGGGGATCGCGGCGCTGGAGTTGCGGAATTACTTGGCGTTAAGCACCGGGTGGATGTCATTATTGGAACACTTAGCAAAGCTTTGGGGGCCCACGGTGGTTTTGTCGCATCCAACTCGCAGGTGGTTCGATATTTAATCAATCGATGTCGGTCCTTGATCTATAGCACAGCTCTACCCCCGGTTGTGGTTGATGCCGCACGGTCTTCGCTCAATAGAATTGCTACCACAGCTGCCGAGAGGCAACGTGTGAAATCGCTTGCTAGGTCCGTGCGTTCCAAGTTGGAACAAATTGTCAGCGATCACGAGATGGATGTTCCTATCATTCCGGTGATTGTCGGAGCGGATAGTCAAGCTACGTGTTTGGCAGATAAATTACGTAAACATGGATTTTTTGTTCCTGCAATACGACCACCAACTGTCCCTGAGGGAACGGCAAGACTCCGGATTTCTCTCTCGGCTCTCCATACGGATCAGATGATTGATGATTTGATCCGTTGTATGCAAAAAGTGCTTTAACCTAGAAATTTGTAGCTAAAGAAGTACCCGCAAAGAAAGACATGAGAAATATGTGCTTTTTTTCTGGGTTAACAAGAATCAAGGAATCTTTTCTTCATTTGTATCGTCATATCGCAGGAAAGATGCAGCGCATCTGATTCTGAGCACTGCCGCTGTCGTCAGTATCGAGCTCGAATGCTAAAACCTTTGCTGAGCGTTAAATGGATTTCGAGAGTTTATTTTGAAACGAGAAAAAAAATGGCCCAACGAAAAATCATCTTACGCGCCCCAACAGATCGTAATCTGTTTTGGAAACTCTTTTTGATCTGTGCCTGGGTTGTCAGCTCGTCACTGTCTCCTTCCCAAGTCGATGCACAGTCAATCAGTTGGATGGAAGATTTTGCGCTCTCGAAGGATCGCGAATCAAAGTTAGCTGAGTTAATTCCTGGTAGTGATGATTACTTTTTCTACCACTGCTTGCATTATCAGAATACAAACCAACTGGATCAGAGCGAAGTCATGCTAACGCAATGGCTCGCTGAACACAGTGGTCGAGAGACGGCATCCATCAGGGCGATGGTCGATCGACAACGTCTATTAACGTATCAAGGGAATCCCCGCCGCACGATTGATCATTTTGTGCGCCGCCTCGGGATCCAATTAAATCATCCTGCTCCTCCAGCAAAAAATGAGCAGCGCTTTCCTGCGGAATTAGATCCAGCAGTTTTGCAGCCGCAGAGATTAGTCATCGATGCACTCCGGCGAAGGCAGCAACTCAAGCCTTTAGCGTTAGACTTTCTTGCACAACGTTTCATGGCAAATCAAAATGCCGGTTTACCAATTCAACTTGGTGATTTGCTTCAAAGAGTGAATGCGCCGATTGTTGATGGACTTGAAGAATTAGTAATTCGGGAAATGCGATCAAGGAACGCCGCGGATCAAAAGTTCGGGGATCGCGCGGCTCATCAACTATTAACACGGGACCAGCTTGCGAAAGTAGCGGAAGCCCTTCCCCGTTTGGCGCAGCAGAACTCTTTTGTCACGGCCTTTCTGCGTCGACTGCGGCCGCCAGCCGGAATCGATATTTCGGTCAATGATGAGGAGCGATTGCGTTACCTTTTGGAAGTGGATGCATATGTCGATCAACTCCCAGCTACTTTTAATCATCTCAAGGCCGCCTCCATTTATCGGCTGCTAGAGTTTAATCATGGCCGAGGTGATTATGACCTGCAGCAGTTCTTACGTTACTTAAACCTTCCGCGAGTCAGTCCGATCGTTCCACGTGAATGGTCGGGTAAACCCAATCGAGCTGATCTCAATCAAGATTTTCAGCAGATGGCCCTTCTCTCTCGAATAGGGAACGAACAGCCGTTAGTTCGAGCTTACCTGGAGCATTTTCTCAAGGATGCACCGAATACTAATCAATTTAGTGGACTCATTTTGGAGGATTACCTCCAGCGGGTTTTCGCCGAAACCAAGTTGATGAATGGAATCGGTGATGAGCAAGTCTGGTATCGCGTTCTCAATCCCGCAGAACGACAGCAACTCAGAGACCGGAAAGAACTTCGACTCTCGGCGGATAATATTCGACTCCTCAACTCGGAGTCAAAATCTGTCTTACGAGTCGATTTGAAGAATATTAGCGAACTGATGGTTCGAGTTTATGAGTTAAATACGGAATCCTTCTATCGAACACACGAGGAAGATCTTGATACGGATCTCGATCTGGATGGATTAGTCGCAACCAGTGAACGATCGCTCAAGTTCGCGCAGCCCGCAATCATCAGGCATCGTGAGGAGATTGAACTAAGCAGCATCACCGGGCGCGGAGTGTGGATGGTGGATTTAGTTGGGGATGGTCTTCGTGCCCGAGCTCTACTCCGCAAAGGCTCCATTGATCATGTGGATGGTTTCAATGCAGACGGAATGAGCTTCACTGTCATTGATGAAAATCGCCAGGCGATTCCTGGAGCGGTCATGTGGGTGGGCAAACAGTTATTTCGTGCAGATGAGCAAGGAAGAATAGTCATTCCGCCTGTGATGAAAGAAACGCAGCGTCATGGAGTCATCAGTGATGGGAAAATTGCAAGTCGCTTTCATTTTCCACATCTTGAGGAAAACTATGTTTTGCAGGCCGGAATGCATATTGATCGAACGCAGATGCTTAGCGGGAAGAAAACAGAGATTGTCATCCGTCCGAGATTGCTCTTAGGCGAAAAAGTCATTGATCCACAGATTCTTCAGAACGTTAGTCTTCGTGTTAGAGCAATCGATCAAAGTGGCCTTCCCATCACCTTTGAAGAGAGCGAATTGGAGCTGGATCAGAATTCCGAACTGGTTGTCCCAGTCCGAGTTCCGCAAAGATTGGCATCACTAAAGGCTATCCTTTCAGGCACGGTGTCATCATTGATTGATGGCAGCGATAAAAGTTTGGAAACTCAGCACGAGTGGCAGGTTTCTGAAATCCGAAAAACGGACCAAGTGAATGATTCTTACCTCACTCGAAATAACAAAAATTTTCTTATTGAAGTACGCGGTCGAAACGGGGAATTGGTCCCCGGAGTCATGGTAAGCATCGCTCTGACAACAGTATATTCGACGAGTGAGATTAATTTAACACTGCAGACGGCAGCCAATGGCAGGATAAATCTTGGGGAGTTGGTCAACGTCTCCGAAGTAAGGCATGCTGTAGTGGGTGGCATGCAGCACATTCAGAGTTTGGACCTTGATCAACTGTCGTGGCCGAATCAACTCAATACGGCTTCCCAATCCAAGATCAAGTTGCCCTTGCCGAAATCCGATGACCGGGTTGTATCACGGTTCAGGCTTTCGGAACTTAGGGAAGGCTCGATCGCTGCGGATCGTTCAGCAATCATCAATCAACAGAATGGATTTTTGGTGATTGAGGGACTAACAACCGGGGACTATTCCCTGGTGGATCGGCATACGGGGGTAAATGTTTCTATCTCAGTGACTGAAGGTCCCGTTTTCAGTGGGGTGATCGCAGGAGAAAGTCAACATCGAACACTGTCCCAATACTTACCGCTGTCAATCGGTGAGATTCAACGCGATGAGAAATCACTTCGCATTCAATTAACCGGTGCACTAGAGGGTGCCAGAGTACATCTCTACGCTTCCCGATTCTTGGACTCCTCGTTTCCTAGTCAGGCATTACGTCTGCCTGAAACAAGAACTTGGGGACGACCGATTGAGTCCCTTCGAAGTGCTTACGTCAGTGATCTACGACTGGGTGATGAATATCGATACGTTCTACGCCGTCGATTTGTAAAAAAGTATCCGGGCGTCATGTTACCAATGCCTGGATTACTACTAAATCCCTGGGAAACAGAGGAAACCACCAATCAGACACAGGAGGCGCGACCGGGTGAGGCTGTACCGCCAAGTAGTAAAATGAAATCAGCTGCGCAGCTGTCCGAAACGATGGACAAGGCGATGTCTGCGCAGCTTATTGGATCGTCAGAATATGATTTTCAGGCGGATCCCGGAGTGATACTATCTAATTTGATACCTGAAGATGACGGTTGGGTGACGGTGGACGCCAATTCAGTCAACGGGCTACCGATAGTTCGTGTTGTGGTGAGTAACGCAACAACCATCTTGGAACGGGAAGTACCAGCTCCACTTACGGATGTCGAGACAGTGGATTTGCGATTGGCATCGAGTCTAAATATCTCGAATGCCTACACTATGGAACGGAGTGTCACGATAGCCGGTCCAGAGCAGCCGTTAGATTTGACAAGTCTGGGGTCTGCACAGCTTCAAATTTATGGGACCGTGCAAGACCTTTTAAAATTGTATCTAACACTCGTTCCGGATCCTCGGCTGAATGATTTCTCAGAGTTGGCTTCTTGGGGATCAATGGCAAAGAGCGAAAAACTTCAGATTTACGATCAATTAGCCAGCCATGAACTTCACTTATTTCTAAGAGCTTATGATCCGGATTTTTTCCAAGAAGTGGTACGACGGCACCTCACCAATAAGAAGGAAAAACAGTTTATCGATCATTGGTTGTTAGAGAATGACCTATCTGTCTATCGTTCAGTAGGTCGATATCACCAACTCAACATTGCCGAGAAGGTGCTTTTTGCTTTCCGAGATCAGCAAATCCGCGACACGGTAATCTCAGAACTGGAACAGAGTTTGGTTAATGAGCAATCTAAATTCGACCAGGTGGCGCGCAATATTGACATTGCACTCGCGGGCAAATCCATGGAAGCGGAAGGAGGCATGGGTGGTGGGGCAAATGTCTTTGGAGGGGTGTTGGATTCGAATTTTTCGGATTCCCTGTCAATGGATCAACAGCAAAGAGGACTCGGGCGAATGAGGCGCCGAGCTGAATCGACTTTCGAGGATGAGGACATGGACATGCCCGATCCGGATATCACTAGAGGGAAAAAGGTATTTCTGGGAAGAGAGTCACAGGGCGGCCGAGGTGGTGAGACCTTCTACCAAGATGTGGATCGCACCAAGCAGTGGGCAGAGAGTCAGTGGGATCGGGTAAGAACCGTTGGAACCTCAGAACCAAAGTCCCTGATCAGCCTCAACTCGTTTTGGTTAGATCTTGCCAAGCAAGCTCAACAAAACCCCGAGTTTGTAAGAATGTCGAAACATTTATTACTGCCTGCCGAAAATCGACACGCGGCTCTCGTGGCTTTGGCCTTGAGTGGCTTACCTCTCCAAGCCGGGGAAATAGATCTACCGACCGAAGACATGGATCGTTACCAGCCTGCACATGAAGTTGCAGTCGTGACCAAACGTCTGAAAAAACTGGAATTCGAAGAGACGGATCAATCTGTTTTGATTGGCCAACGTATAAGTCCCGTCAATGCCGAGCAGGTCAGTCCGAATGATCGGAGCAAGTCGGAAGAACCAGAGAGTTTTGTTGTTGGTATTCCCTATCGTGGACAGATTGTGATTTCCAATCCAACATCGAAAAATCAAATCGTTGAACTTTTTTGGCAGATCCCCGAAGGTAGCATTCCCTTGTCGGGAGCAGAAAAAACCTCTAACCAGACACTGAAACTCAATCCCTTCGAGATGAGCTCGGTTTCCTATACCTTTTATTTTCCAAAGTCTGGTAAATATCAACAATACCCCGCAACTGTATCAAAAGATGAGACTCTCATCGCAAGGTCTGACGATCGGGTGATCACAGTCTTGAAAGATTACCCAAAGAATAAGCAGTTGGATTGGAACTACCTTGCCGCTGAAGGCAGCCCAAATCAGATAAGAAAATTCTTAGTAAATGCGAATGTACAAAATCTCGATTGGATGCGGATCGCATCGCGAATGCGGAATCAGGAAATCTATCGGGTAGTGATCGAAAGACTTGCCTCCGCGAAGTTGCCCATTGAGGGTCTTTGGGCTTACGGTTTCTTCCATGAGGATGAAGAAGTGATTGAAACCTATTTCTCTTTACTCAATTCTTTTCATCGCCAAGTTGGACCCGTTCTCAGAAGTCCCCTACTCAATGTGGATCCAATTGAACAACGGTTATTTGAAACGCTCGAGTACTCTCCTCTAGTTCGCGCGCGAATACATCGACTGGGAGATCGGCATGAAATTCTCAACCCAACGTTTCGCGAGCAATATGAGGAATTCATTTAGCTACTTGGTTATCGAAGTACCATCAACGATTCGGATCGCCTGTTACTCTCTTACTATCTATTGATACAGAACCGTATATCAGAATCAATCCAGCAATTTTCCGAAATTCGTCGGGAAAGTGTTTCCGAAAAGCTTCAGTACGATTACTTATCTGCTTACTTGTCGCTGCATCAGGGTAACCTTGAGGCTGCACAGACCATATCACGTCAATATGTAAATTATCCGATCACCCGCTGGCGTGTTCGATTTGATGAATTGAAGCAACTGTTGGGACAAGTGAACTCCTTGATAGATCGAGTGGACCGAAAAGATGAAAGTACAGTTGCCACGAATAATCGTAATGGAGATCTCCGGATCGATGATCGAAACCAGAGGATGAGTGATGCTTCCGAACAAACCCCTGTACTCGTCGTCGGGATAGATGGTAACCAAGTGCGTCTTGATTACCGAAATACAACTGAAGCGGCTGTAAATTATTACGGTGTGGATCTTGAGTTGCTATTTAGCAAGGCTCCATTCGCCAGAGAGGATTTACAAAGGATGGCCATGGTACGACCAAAATTGAGCCAGCAGCTCCAACTTGAGGAAAACGCAGGAAGCCAAGAATTCTTGATTGACTCTGATCTACAAACTCAGACCTTGCTTGTGGAGGTGGAATCGGGTGCGGCGCGTTCTACTGCCTTGTACTATGGAGGAGGTCTAGTGACCTATGTTTCTGAGGCTTTCGGTCAGCTGCAAGTTAGCCAGCGTAAAAACCAGCTCCCTGTTGCGGAGGCCTACGTTAAAGTCTATGCCAAATACCCCGATGGATCAGTGCGATTTTTCAAAGACGGGTACACCGATCTGAGAGGTAGGTTTGACTACGCAAGCATCAGTGCTGATGACGCAAAAGGCGCAACAAAGTACTCAATCTTAGTGCTAAGCGAAGAGTTCGGTGCTTCGTTGCAGGAAGCGGGTAATCCAACGAGGTGATGGGATGAATGTGCACTATGGCCTACGAATGAATTCTTCTGCATAGCTACGGACCTCTTTACCATTGAGGACGTGAACTCTGCGTAATTGCTGAATACTTTCATCCCCAAAAGATGATAGCGGAACATGAATCAATCTTTTCTTGTAACGTTTGGCAAGTTTTCGCCATCCGCTTCCCGGGGGTAAGGGAGATACCAAAGCAATTTCTCGACCTCGGGAATGCAAACAAGCAGCGGCGATCAACCTTTCTTCCATCGTTGTGGCGTAATCCAGATGCGCATCACTCCACACGTCTCGTATTGGGATCGGCGGAAACAAGAAAAGAGCACCACCGTATGTCCCCACGCCGATACCCGGTCCAATCATCTCATCCGCGAAGTGTGTGGCGAAGAAGGCTAGGGTCGATTCTTGATCGTGTTCTGCGAACCACGTAGTTCGCCAAGGGTATTCTCGAGGATCTGCTGGACAATCGAATAACATAACGCAAGCATCCAGCTGGCCGCGATTTGGTGGATTTACACGTACATAAATCTCTTTCTCGTGCCAGTGACGCAGTGTATCGCGTATATCAATTCCATCTTTGACGCTGGTAGTAAATTTCTCAGTTCGCGCTAGATCGTTTCCCAAGATTGACTGAGCTCGGTCAAATACCCGTGATCGAAAATTTTCAATCCGTTGATCTTCAGGTGGATAACTGCATTGTGTGTAGGGATTCCATTTGAACTTCCAATCTTTTTTCTGGTTCATATTCGGCTTGCGATTAAGTTCAATCGTCTTCCATTGGACCGGTGGGTTCGGAAGTCGGCTGACCATTTTGGCCATTCCCCCGTCCGGAAATACAGCACGCTCGATACCAAATTTTATTGTTGAGTTCGAGGTCCTCTTCTCGAACTGATCAGGTCCGTACCGATAGTGATTTGCCAGTTCGGCAACCTGCAAAGCAAATTCATCTCCTAATATCTGTTGGCAGCAAGTCACAATCGTGACTAGGTCGGGTGTCAGTCTTCGCTGTATGAGAGATAAATTACGAATGTACTGCAAGCATTTAGATAGATGTGTCAGAGTGATCCGCCTGCCGCGATGTCCCATATCACTTTGATAGCTGCTCCTCGCTGCAAGTAACAGTTCCTTGATTCCATCGATTGAAGTATCTTCGCTTTCCGCCAGTTCAGACCTGATCCGTTCATATAATGAGGTGATAAACGGTAACTCGCCCAGCAGAAAAGGATAAGTTCGAGGGTCAACATCGAAAGTTTCTGTCACTAAGTCGAGGCAGCCTTTATCACTGAATTCGGCTTGTGATCTGGGAGCATCATCTCCAATTGAATTCAGATAAGCTTCGCGAACCCACGGCCAAAATTGTACACTGGTGATAAACAAAATCTTTTCGTAAGACTCTTCAAGCTTCTTAAGCTTCGTTGCCATGTAATGAATCTGATTATTGATTTGCTCGGATTCAGGTCGTGGTATCGCTGGCAGAACTGCAGTCGCAAATTTATCTGGACTAACTTTTCGGACCGCGTAGGGATCCGGTAATACCGATGAGAAAGGGGTGAATTGTTCACTTTCAAGGTCGATAAAGGCTCGAGGGATATGTTCTCCCAGACATAATCGAATCGCTGCAATGATACCCTGACATGGATCAATAGGCACGTAATTCACGGCCGCATCAATTTGATCCTGTTCTCTGTCTTGGCTTGACTCAGACCAGTCTCTTTTCATCCATTCATCAATTTGGTTAACGGTCCTCGGGCGCTGGACAACTACCGAGGGTGTCGGCAGGGCGAGGGTTGCGCTTTCCACCTGCTTTTGGAAAGATTGGGGGAGCGGAATCGCAACGCAGTCGTATGCGTGACTCAATAGCCAATTGACAACGGTCTGAGAAAATTGCCCACTCCCATGCACAATGGGAAGTACAGTGATCCGATC